>CBIHPC010000097.1:0-19575 GCA_966211305.1 uncultured Niastella sp. | reverse complement strand
GGCTGGAATTTCTCCCCAATCACTTTCTCATACAGTTCAATATATCTTTTCGAAATAGTATTGATCCACTCATCGCTCATTTCAGGAACGGTTTGTCCTTCCTTACCCATAAAGTTGTTGGCGATAAGCCATTCGCGTACGAATTCCTTGCTAAGCTGTTTCTGGCGTTCGCCGGTTTTTTGTCTTTCCCCGAACCCTTCGGCATAAAAATAGCGGCTGCTGTCGGGCGTATGAATTTCATCCATCAGGTAAATGGTATCGCCGATCTTCCCAAATTCATATTTTGTATCAACTAAGATCAAACCCTGTTTGGCAGCGATTTCTTTACCGCGTGCGAATAATTTCAGCGTATAATCTTCCAGAACGGCCCAATCTTCTGCAGTTGCGAGTCCGGTAGCAATTATTTGTTCTTTTGAAATATCTTCATCGTGGCCAGCTTCTGCTTTAGTGCTTGGCGTTATGATGGGGGTTGGAAAAAAATCATTTTCTTTCATGCCTTCGGGTAGGGGTACACCGCATAATTCGCGTTTTCCACTGGCATAGGTACGCCATGCATGACCTGTTAAATTACCGCGCACCACCATTTCGATCTTAAAAGGCACGCATTTTTTACCAATAGACACATTGGGTGCAGGTACCGATACTAACCAGTTGGCACAAATGTCGCGCGTGGCCTGCAGCATGTAAGCAGCAATCTGGTTCAATACTTGTCCTTTATAAGGAATGGGGCGGGGTAAAATCACATCAAATGCAGAGATGCGGTCACTGGCAATCATTACGAGCCACTGATCTTCAATAGTATATACATCTCTTACTTTGCCTCTGTAAAAGTTTGTCTGCTGAGGAAATTGCAATGATTTCATGGGCCGAAGATACCAGCGATGTTGAATATGATGAAAAAAAAGAATTCCCGAAATATCAACAAAATCAACAAGATGTGATTAAATAAAATTTTCTGTTGAAAATTACAATCCGTATTTTGCTCTATAACCATAAAAACTCCATGCCATGAGTAAATACTCTCGTTGCCTGGCAGCTTTATCCTTGCTCTTTTTTTTTACGATTGCTGCCAGGGCTCAAACCACTACTATTTCCGGAACCGTAAGAAATAGTACCAACAAAGAACCCGTTCCCTTCGTTACGGTTGTTATTAAGGGAACAGGTTCAGGGACCTATACAGATGAAAAAGGTAATTTTAAACTGACCACATCCCGAGCCTTCCCCCTGACGCTGGAGTTTACGTCCATTGGCTTTACAGCCAAAGAATTAGCTGTATCCGGTGGCGGAACACCTGTTGAAGTAGACCTTGTACCCGGTTCCGATCTGGGTACCGAGGTTGTTATTTCGGCCAGCCGCGTTCCGGAACGAATTCTGGAATCGCCTGTGTCGATCGAACGCATGAATATAGGCGCTATTCGCGCCGCCGCTGCACCGAATTATTATGATGGAGTGGCTAACCTGAAAGGGGTTGACCTCACAACTTCAAGTTTGACCTTCCGCACCATCAGCACCCGTGGTTTTAACGGCAGCGGTAACCTGCGGTTCAATCAGCTCGTTGATGGAATGGATAACCAGGCTCCCGGTCTGAACTTCAGCGTGGGCAATATCATCGGGCTTACCGAACTGGATGTTGACAACGTAGAACTGTTACAGGGCGCCTCTTCAGCCTTATACGGTTCGGGCGGTATGAACGGTACCCTGCTTATGACCAGTAAGAACCCGTTCAAATACCAGGGGTTGAGCTTCCAGGTAAAACACGGTTATATGCACTTCGACGATCCGGCGCAGGATAATGCAACGCCTTATTACGACTGGTCGCTTCGTTATGCAAAAAAGATCAGTGAAAAATTCGCCTTCCGGTTGTCAGGTCAGTTTATAAAAGCCGATGACTGGCAGGCTACCGATTACCGCAACCTGCAACGGAACAACGTGTTCAGCTCACTCAAAGATGGTAATCGTAATACGGATCCCAATTACGATGGTGTGAACGTGTTTGGCGATGAGGCAAGTGCGAGCCTCTCTGCACTGGCACAGGCAGGTATTTTCGGACCAAACAATCCTACGCTTCCCGGGGTGATCACCAATTTAAGTACTTCCCTGGGCCGGGCGCCGACGCAGCAGGAAATCGTTGGGCATTATGCTACTACCACTGCCTATGCCGGCAATCCCCAAACGCTGCCTTTATATTTAATGGCCAATGGTTTGGCAAGAGGGTATTATGGTTCACAAAATGTAAGCCGTACGGGATATAACGAAAATACGCTGGTTGACTATGATACTTATAATGTGAAAGTATCCGGCGCCCTGCATTATAAAATAACTGAAAATATTGAAGCTATTCTGGCTGGTAACTGGGGAACCGGTACTACGGTGTATACCGGCGCCGATCGTTACAGCATCAAGAACCTGAAAATGGGCCAGTATAAACTGGAGTTCAAGGGCAGGAACTGGTTTTTGCGTGGTTATACCATTCAGGAAAATTCTGGAGACGCGTATACGGCCACTACGGCTGCAGTGGCGATCAACCGTGCCTGGAAGGCCGATCAAACATGGTTTGGCCAGTACGCTTCATTTTATTCAGGCGCCCGTATGGCCGGACTTCCAGATGCTCAGGCACATGCTTTAGCACGGGACTCTGCTCAGGTGGGTGCTTATTTGCCCGGTACACCTGCCTTTCAGGCTGCTTTCGATAGCGCCGTAAACAAATCGATCAGTAAAGGCGGCGCTAAATTCGAAGACAAATCAGATATGTATCATTTCGAAGGCCAGTATAACCTGAGCGATCATATCAAATTTGCAGAAGTACTGGTAGGCGCTAACTTCCGTCGCTATGTGCTGAACTCAAGCGGAACCATCTTTGCCGATAGTACCGGTACCATCGGTATCAATGAAATAGGTGGTTATGCGCAGGTATCGAAATGGATACTTGAAGACCGGTTGAAATTAACCGTTTCGGGCCGGTACGATAAGAACGAAAACTTCGACGGCCGCTTTACACCACGCGCCACCGCACTACTAAAAGTGGCAAAAGACAACAGCATCCGCTTATCGTATCAGCAGGCTTACCGTTTCCCTTCAACGCAGGACCAATGGATCAACCTGCGCACACCGGCGAGCATCCTTATCGGCGGCTTACCCGATTTCTTTTCATTCTATAATTTTGGCGGAAGCCCTGCTTATACAGCAGAAAGTATAATTGCTTACCGCAATTCAATCAATAATGGTACGCCAAATCCTACTTTACTACAAGAGGCTGATTTCGGAACACTGAAACCGGAGATTGCCAACTCATATGAAATTGGTTATCGCGGTTTGCTTACGCCAAAGTTGCTGGTTGATGCGTATGGTTATTACAGCCAGTACAAAGACTTCCTGGGCCGAAAGGCGGTGGGCAGAGGGGTCAGCGCTGACCCAACCAAAACATTTACTGAACTGGCAAGTCCGTTCACTACTACCAATTACTCTTTTATTTCCAATTCAGAAAATACAGTAAATGCATTAGGCTGGGGGGTAAGCGTGAATTACCGGTTTAACAAGGGCTACGATTTCGGTGTTAACGTATCGGGCGATCAGTTGAATGACGTCGATTCCGGTTTGGTAACTTTCTTCAATACGCCCAAGGTTCGTTTCAATGTAACTTTCGGTAATGAAAAAGTGAATAACAGCAACTGGGGTTTCAATATCCTGTATCGCTGGCAGGATGAAATGCTGTGGGAAGGTACTTTTGGTACCGGTCAGGTAGCATCGTTCGGTTCACTGGATGCGATGATCAGCTATCGTTTGCCCAAGATCAAAAGCCTTATCAAACTGGGCGCTACCAACCTCACGAACAAGTATTATACTACTGCGTTTGGTAACCCAAGCGTTGGCGGGTTGTACTATGTGAGCTTTGGATATAATGTGTTTTAAAGAAATGAGTGTTGTTATAAATGAAATGGCATCTTACCGCAGGGTAGATGCCATTTTTTTGCCTTACTAATGTGTATTTCATTATCACATTATCGAATTATCACATTATCAAATTAGTTTTCCATACTCGCCGCCACCAGTTCCGCCACATCCAATACCTTTACCGACTCTTCTTTTTCCTTTTGTTTTACGCCATCGGTAAGCATGGTGTTGCAAAACGGACAGGCGGCAGCTACGATATCCGATCCGGTTTCCAGCGCTTCCTGAATACGTTCCTGGTTGATACGCACATTCCCTTTTTCTTCTTCCTTGAACATTTGCGCACCGCCGGCGCCGCAACATAAACCTTTTGTGCGGCAACGTTTCATTTCAACCAGTTCGGCATCCAGCGCTTCCAGCACCTTGCGCGGCGCTTCATAAATATCATTGGCGCGGCCCAGGTAACAACTATCGTGATAGGTAATACGTTTTCCTTTAAAAGCGCCGCCTTCCTTCAGGGTTATCTTTCCCTCATCGAGGAGCTGTTGTAAAAAAGTGGTATGGTGGATCACTTCATACGTGCCACCCAGTTCGGGATATTCGTTTTTGAGAATATTAAAGCAGTGCGGACAAGCCGTTACTATTTTTTTGATACCATAGCCATTCAGGATCTGAATATTCTGGTAGGCCATCATCTGGAACATAAACTCATTACCCGCCCGCCTGGCCGGGTCGCCGGTACAGCTCTCTTCCTTTCCCAGCACGGCAAAATTGATCCCCACTTTGGTAAGAATGGTTGCAAACGCTTTAGTGATCTTTTGCGCCCGCTGGTCAAAACTTCCTGAACAGCCAACCCAGAACAGTACATCCGGCGGAGTGCCGGCCGCAATCATTTCAGCAACAGTTCGTATTTGCATGTGGTATACCGGTTTATGTGCCTCAAATATACAGTTTATGACGGCTAAATCATACACTGTGTAATCATAATGCCATTCATAAACGGGGTATTGACCACCCGTGTATATCTATAACCGCTATGTATTGGGGAACAGGTATATTTGATGACCTGAAAACAAGCAACTACACCATCATGAGAAAAAAACTATTCATCATTGTTCTTTTTACGTGTTTTGTACTATCGTTACAGGCACAAAGAAAACCCGATGCCGAACCGGCTGTGCCGCGGGTGACCAAACCGGGCGATAATTCGCATACCGTTCGCCTCGCACTCGACAGCAGCGTTACTACTTCCAATGCCGTTACCATTAAAGGCCAGCGGGTGCCTTACACAGTGACGGCCGGCTCGCTACCGGTATGGGATGAGAGCGGTAAACCGCTTGCCGGCGTTTTTTATACATATTATGAACGGTCCGATGTAAAGGACCTGTCGACCCGCCCATTGGTGATCTCTTTCAATGGAGGGCCCGGTACTTCTTCGGTATGGATGGAGATCGGTTATACCGGTCCGCGCATGCTGAAGATCGACGATGAAGGTTACCCCATTCAACCCTACGGGTTAAGAGATAATCAGCATTCGATCCTCGATGTAGCCGATATCGTATACGTTGACCCGGTAAATACCGGTTTTTCACGTCCGGCCGATAAAGACGTTCCGCCAGCTACTTTTTTTGGCGTGAATGCCGATATCAAATACCTGGCCGGCTGGATCAATACTTTTGTAAGCCGCAATAAACGATGGGCTTCGCCCAAGTTCCTGATAGGAGAGAGTTATGGTACCACGCGCGTTTCGGGCCTTGCCCTGGAATTACAGAACGCTCAATGGATGTACCTCAATGGCGTGATACTGGTTTCACCAACCGATTTGGGTATTTACAGGGATGGCCCGGTTGATGCAGCGCTTAGTTTGCCTTATTTTGCCGCTACCGCCTGGTATCATAAAAAGCTACCGGCCGATCTGCAAAGCAAAGACCTTACCGCCGTTTTGCCCGAAGTGGAAACATTTACGGTGAACGAATTAATACCTGCTCTTGCCAAAGGCGGCAGTTTGCCCGAAGCCGACAAAAACGCCATTGCCGCAAAAATAGCCAGGTACTCCGGCTTGTCGCAGCAATTCATTTTGCAGAATAACCTCGAAATAGCCACAAACGCTTTCTGGAAAGAACTGTTACGCGATAAAGGTTATACCGTTGGCCGGCTCGACAGCCGCTATCTCGGTATCGACCGTAAAGACGCCGGTCTGGCACCCGATTATAATGCCGAGCTAAGCCACTGGCTGCATGCGTTTACGCCTGCCATCAATATGTACCTGCGCGATGAACTGCGTTATAAAACCGATCTCAAATACTATATGTTCGGGCCCGTATCGCCCTGGGACCGTTCGAATGACCGTACCGGTGAAAACCTGCGCCAGGCTATGGCCATGAACCCTTACCTGCATGTGTTTGTGCAATCGGGTTATTACGATGGCGCCTGCGATTATTTCAATGCCAAATACAATATGTGGCAGATTGATGCTGCCGGTAAGTTAAAGGGACGGTTAACATGGGAAGGATACCGCAGCGGGCATATGATGTATTTACGGAAAGAAGACCTGGCTACTGCCAATCAACATTTGCGGGATTTTATTCTGAAAGCGATTCCGGGTGATAAACCGGCGAAATATTAAGTGTTTGTGGTTTATGGTTTGTGGTTTGTGGTTGTCGCTACACTTTGCGAATGCCTGATTATTCGCGGGGTTCTCGCATTAAAGAACCACAAACTACAAACCAAACCTATTTAGCATGTTGTTCAATTAACCTCTTCGTTATCTTTTTTATCCCTTTAGATAAATTCTTCTTTGCGTCGCTGAGGATAACATCGCGGTTGGGGTTGAGCTCAATAGTGGCGTGTTTTTCAGACCAAAGGCCAATGGTGAGGATTACGGGCAGCAGGTCGATGCCTTTTTCCGTTAAGCTGTAAACGATCTTTTGTTTATGCTGCGTATCCTTTTCTTTGCGAATGATCTTTTCCTTTTCGAGCATAGCTAACCTGTCGGCCAGCAGGTTGGTGGCAATATGTTCATCCGAGCTTAGGAATTCATTATAATACCGCTTCCCAAAGAACATTAAATCGCGGATGATAAGCAATGACCACTTATCACAGAATATTTCAATGCCATAATTCAACGGGCAATCTGATCGCATACTGTTAAATTTAGAACCACTTGCAAATATAAAGTAGTTTGCGTTATCTTTGTACTGCTTGTAATTTGCAAGTGGATAGAGGGCCGAATGCGAAACGCATAACGCCTGGGCCATCTGAGGCTGACGTGAAATGTATTCTTTCACGTTTCACGATTGTATCTCGATACCAATCGGAACCATTTGACGAATCATGGAGCACATAAAAACATTCAAACATGAACAGAGTAGTAGTTACCGGTATGGGCGCTTTGACGCCCATCGGCAACGATGTACCAACCTTTACAAAGAATTTATGGGCTGGAACAAGCGGGGCGGCGCCTATTACCCGCTTTAATGCCGAGCGCTTCAGAACGCGTTTTGCCGCAGAACTGAAACAGTTCAATGCCGCAGCCTTTCTCGATAAAGGTGAATTGCGAAAGACCGACCCGTTCACTCAATATGCCCTGGTGGCGGCCGATCAGGCCATAAAGGATTCAGGCCTCGATTTTACTGCTATGGACCCCTTTGATACCGGTGTAATCTGGGGATCGGGACAGGGAGGTATGCAAACCTTTGAAGAGCAGGTGGCGGAATATATAGGGGGCGAACGCAATCCGCGGTTCAACCCGTTTTTCGTGCCCAAGCTGATTGCCAATATGGCCTCGGGTATGATCTCCATCAGGTACCGGCTGATGGGCATTAATTACACTACGGTGTCGGCCTGTGCTACGTCCAACACCGCCATTATGGATGCGCTTAATTACATCAGGCTGGGCAAGGCAAAAGTCATCATCACCGGCGGGTCGGAAGCGCCGATCACCGAAGCGTCTGTCGGCGGTTTTTGCGCCATGAAAGCAATGTCGGTGCGCAATGACGATCCGCAGGCAGCGTCCCGCCCGTTCGATGTAAACCGCGATGGGTTCGTAATGGGCGAGGGGGCCGGGGCACTGGTGCTGGAAGAGTATGAACATGCCCGTAAGCGGGGCGCCAGAATATATGCAGAAGTAGCCGGCGCTGCCATGACGGCCGATGCCTGGCATATGACGGCTACCCATCCTGAAGGTTTGGGTGCTTACCAGGCCATGCGGCTGGCGTTGAAAGATGGCGGAATTGACGCCGGTGCGGTTGATTACGTGAATATGCATGCCACTTCCACACCGGTAGGTGATCTGAGCGAAATAGCGGCCATTACCAAATTGTTCGGCAATGATCTGGGCGGTGTTCACTTAAGCGCTACCAAATCAATGACCGGTCACCTGCTGGGTGCTGCCGGGGCCATTGAAGCCGTTGCATCAATAGCAAGCATAAACGAAAATATAATTCCTCCCACCATCAATACGCAGGATCTCGATCCTGAATTACCGGCCGGTATACAGATTGTATTGAAAGAAGCGGTTGAAAAAAAAGTGAACGTTGCCATGAGCAATACGTTCGGTTTTGGCGGACATAACGGAATAGTTGTTTTTAGGAGATTGTAAGTATGTATTGTGGTCAATTCGTGATGCGGATTGAATTGGGCAGTTTATGGTTTATGGTTTGTTGTTTGTGGTTTGTTGTTTGTGGTTGATCCGAATTTCAGAAACTCCGATCAATCGCAGGAGGCCGCACAGAAAGAACAACAAACCACAAACCATAAACCACAAACTATTTTATCAATCGTTTGCGCAATTTTTGTTTTCCAAATCAATGCTATGGAGTAATTTTTCGGCTTCATTTAACAATCTGAAGCGGCCTTATTGTATGAGTTTTCTGCGCGTTCCTTATTTGTATGGCATTGATCAGCATACGCCTTTACGTGAGATATCTCCGGTGCTCGATGGTGCGCCGAAACAACAGCTGGTGTATGTTCCCTGGGCCGATTATCCTTATCACCCCGATGTACAGTTTTCTATGGCCCATGGCAGCGATGCCGTATTCATCAAATACTTCGTTAAGGAAAAAACGGTACGCGCGGTTAACAATACTTTACATTCTCCCGTATATAAGGATAGCTGCGTTGAGTTCTTTATCGGGTTCGACGATGAGCCGGCCTACTATAATTTTGAATTCAATTGCATTGGCGCGCATTTGATCGGGTATGGAGAAAATAATGCCAACCGCACCCTGTTGCCGCCCGGTGTTAGCCAGCTGATAAAATACAAGGCTGAACTTACCAACGACGAAAACCAGGAAACCATTGGCTGGGAACTGACCCTGATGATCCCGGTTGCCGCCTTCTACTTTCATAATTTTCAAACCTTAAAGGGAAAGAACTGCGTTGCCAATTTTTACAAATGCGGCGATGAACTGCCCGAACCGCATTTTGTAACCTGGTCGAACATTCAATGGCCCCGGCCGAACTTTCATTTGCGCCAGTTTTTCGGCACGCTGGAATTTGAGTAAACCAATTAGCCAATGTGCTGATGAAATACAGGGCAAAGGCAGAATTAGCTAATTCGATAATGTGATAATTCGATAATTAATACAGTCCGCCATATGCCGAGGTAGCGGAAAACGACGCTTCTAAACGTGGAGCAATTTGCACCTCGCGAGATATCGGAAAATAAGCGCTGCCGCACATAAAGCATTATCATATTAGCAAATTATCACATTGGTATGAATTTTGCTTACCAACCCCCGTTCAAAATTTACCGTATCTACCCTTTGCCATAATGAATTCAATGTAGTCCGCTATCCCCTGAAAACTTTCTCTGAAATTATTCATTAAAAAAAAATGCATGCGAAAGTTTTTGCTCCTTAGTATTCTATGTCCACTAGTAGCCGTATCCCAGCAACGTTTTCACGTAACTTTGTTTGGAGGCCTTTCAAATTATGCAGGTGATCTGCAGGATCATCAGTTTACCCTGCAGCAATCGAATTTTGCTTTTGGCGCCGGTATTAAATATGACTTTACCCCTCATCTGGCTTTGCGCCTGGCGTATAATCACGGGTCAATTGAAGGCGACGACAAGCGGAGCGGCGATCCGTTATTGCGCGAGCGAAACCTGAGCTTTGCCTCAAAGATCAATGAAGGCAGTTTATTGCTCGAGTATACCCTGTTGAATATGGAAGAAAGAAAAATTTCGCCCTATGTCTACAGCGGTGTTACGGTTTTTCACTACAATCCATACGCATACGATACTTTGGGGAATAAGGTTTTCCTGAAACCGCTCAGTACGGAAGGGCAGGGGCTTGAACAGTACCCCGATCGCAAACCTTACAAACTGACGCAGTTTGCCATTCCGCTGGGTGTAGGGGTTAAATTCAGGATCAGCAGCAATACCATCCTGGCGTATGAAGTATCGGTACGCAAAACGTTCACCGATTACCTCGATGATGTGAGTAAAACATATGTCGATCAATTTGCGCTCGGTCAGCAACGTGGCCTGAAAGCCGTATCGATGGCATTCCGCAGCGATGAATTGAAAGGCAGCACGGCTACCTATCCTGACGATGGTGCTGTGCGTGGTGGTTCAAAATACGAGGACTGGTATTATTTTACCGGCTTCACTATATATATTGGAATAGGTTCCGGCAACGGCGGCGGCAGCGCCTTTGGACGTTCGAAGGGCGGAAGGAACAGGCTGGGCTGCCCGAATGTGCTGTAGGAGGGCTAGCCGAAAGTCAAAAGCCGAAGGCCCAAAGCCGAAAGTCAAAAGCCGAAAGCGGAAAGCCAAAGGCCGGAAGACGAAAAAATAAATAAGTCCGGAAGAGTCAACTACCCAGCCGTTTTGCCTCTTTCGGTTTTTTTTTTGATCCAACCACACTAAACCGTTCTGTAAAGCGTTATTATAGTCCAACCGATTGATCGTACCCTTTACTTACTTCTCTCTCTCAAAAATTTCCCCCTTCCAACTCATTGACCCGTCAACTTCTACCTGCTTAATCATTAACTCGCCAACTAATCACCCTGTTACCTTGTTACCTCGTCAACTTGTTAACTTTTCAACTTACTTTTGCCCCATGGCATTTAGAAATCAACAACATTTTATTGATACGTTGGAGCAGGCTGGTGAACTGGTACGTATCAAAACCTTTGTAGATCCCAAATTAGAAATAGCCGAGATTACTGATAGAATTAGTAAAACTACGGGCGGCGGAAAAGCCATATTGTTTGAAAATACCGGTTACGATTTTCCGGTGCTGATGAATGCATATGGCAGCGAAAAACGCATGTGCCTGGCGCTTGGCGTTCAGCATCTCGACGATGTGGCCCGCGAAATCGAAAACCTGTTCAAACTGCTTGCTTCCCCCAAAGAAAGCATAATGGATAAACTAAGGGTGCTGCCCAAACTGTCGCAGTTTGCCTCCTGGATGCCAAAAGTAAAAAGCGGGCGCGGCGCCTGCCAGGAAGTAGTGATGGCGCAACCCGATATTTCAAAGCTGCCGGTGATCACCTGCTGGCCAAAAGACGGCGGCCCGTTTGTAACGCTGCCCGTTATTCATACAAAAGATCCCAATACCAATACCCGCAACGTAGGCATGTACCGCATGCAGGTGTTCGGCCCAACCCTTACCGGTATGCACTGGCATAAGCACAAAGTAAGTGCGCGCCATTTCAATGAATATAAAAAATTAAACAAACGCATGCCGGTGGCGGTAGCGCTTGGGGGCGACCCGGTGTATGCCTATTCGGCCACAGCGCCATTGCCCGATAATGTGGATGAATATATGCTCGCCGGTTTTCTGCGCAGGAAAAAAGTGGAGCTGGTAAAATGCATTACACAACCCGAGATAGAAGTGCCGGCCGATGCCGATTTCGTGATCGAAGGATATGTTGATCCCGGTGACGAAATGATCTGGGAAGGGCCCTTTGGCGATCACACCGGTTATTATTCATTGCCCGACTGGTACCCGCGTTTTCATATTACCGCCATTACCCATAAAAAAGACCCGGTATACCCTGCAACGATCGTAGGTATTCCGCCGCAGGAAGACGCCTGGCTGGGCAAGGCTACCGAACGTATTTTCCTTGCGCCAATAAAAATGACCATGGTGCCCGAGATCATCGATATGGATATGCCGGTGGAAGGCGTTTTCCATAACCTGGTTATCACCAAGATCAAAAAAGAATATGCCGGCCAGGGACAAAAAGTGATGAACGCCATGTGGGGCGCCGGTCAAATGATGTTCAACAAGATCCTCGTACTGGCCGATGAAGGCGTTACCATTCAGGATTACACCAAACTGGCGGAATATGTTTTTGCCAATATGAACCCGGCCACTGATATTTATTTGTCTACCGGTCCCATGGATGTGCTTGATCACAGTTGCAGCAAACTTGGTTTTGGCGGTAAAATGTGCATCGACGGCACAAAGAAGTTCGATGAAGAAACAGAAGAAAGTTTTGCATTCCCGATCTTAAGCAATCGCTTCGATAAACAGGGGTTGATGCAGCAGTTCCCCGAGATCAGGGGCATCAATGATGCTTTGGCTGCCATTCACATTCCCTGTTTAATTATTTCTGTTGAAAAGAGCCGCAAAGGACATGTGCGCGAACTGCATCAGCAATTATGCGCCACCGGTATGATAGAAGGTATAAAAATGGTATTATATGTAGAACATACTGTTAATGCCAATGACCTGCCGGTTGCATTATGGCGTTTCTGCAATAACCTCGACCCCCGCAGGGATAGCATACTGGTGCAGCAGCCCGCCCGCCAGATACCGGGTAAAACCTGGGCCTGCATGGGTTTTGACGGCACCATAAAAACCGCAGCGCTCGACGATTTTCAGCGCGACTGGCCGAACATCATTGTGGCAGATGATAAAACAATAGCATCCGTTGATGCCAAATGGGATCAACTGGGTATTGGTGAATTCATTCCATCGCCTTCGTTGAAGTTTAAAGATCAGATGTATGGGGAAGAAGCAGTAGTATCTTAGTTTGTGGTTTATGGTTTGTTGTTTGTGGTTAATGCCCGAATTTCGGAATGCCCGATTATTTATCAGCAGCTTGCACAGAAAGAACCACAAACCATAAACAACAAACCACAAACCGTTTCTATCTGAACTGAATAGCTTTTATGGGTTGTACTTTCTTCACTATGATAGTTGGAATCAGTAATACCGCAAAACAAATAACAAAAGTACCGATGTTCACCAGGGCGATCTGCCACCAGATTACATCAACCGCAGCTTCTGAAATATAATATGCGTCTTCGGGTAGTTTGATAAAGCCGGTTTCTTTTTGCAGCCAGGCTATCAACAGGGCGCATCCATTACCGAGGAGTAATCCGAAGAACGTGATAATGGCGCCATGGAAAAGAAAAATGCCGCGTATGGTAAAATTGCGGGCTCCGAGGGCTTTCAACATGCCGATCATGCGGGTGCGTTCCAGTACCAAAATCAGCAAACAGGTTATTAAATTCAGGATGGCAATGCCTGTCATGATGGCCAGCACAATAAAGATGGTTTTATTTTGAAGGGCCAGCCAGTCGAATATGCTCGGGTAAATGTATTTGATGGTATTGCTTTGTAAACCGATGGGTATATCGGGCACAATGGCATCGCTTACCACATCCATCTTATTGAAATCCTTCAGAAAGATCTCGTAACCGCCGATCTGGTCGGGCGCCCAGTCGTTCAACCGTTGGATCAGTTTCAGATCGCCAATAGCGATCAGTTTATCATATTCTTCTATCCCTGTTTTAAAAATGCCGGCAATAGTAAGCTTGCGGGGGCGGGGCGGGGCGCCCGGTTGAATGAAATAGATCAGCAGTTGATCGTTCGTTTTTAATTTTAACAGGTTGGCCGTATAGGCCGACAACATGATTTCGTTACTGTAACCGCTGTCGGTGAATTTGAGCCAGCGGCCATCCACCCTGAATTTTTCCAGGTTGGCGAAATCGTAATCCTTTTCAACACCTTTAAACAAAACGCCTTCGATGGTTTCGGCAGTTTTAAGAATGGCGTTCTTGGTGGCAAATGCCTGTACCGTTTTTATGACAGGATATAATTTCTTTAACCCCGTAACCGAGTCGCTGCGTTGAATGGGCGTTTCCTCTGCAATGGCAACACGGGCTGAATAATAGCTTTGAATGCGGATATGTCCCCAGAAACTAAAAACCTTTTGGCTGATCGTTTTTTGAAAGCCGCTCGCAAAGGTCAACGTAAGTATCATTACCGTTACGCTGATAACGGTTGCTCCAATTGATAACCGGATAACAAAACGGGAAAACGATTTTTGCTGATTAAACGCAATTCTGCGTGCTATAAAAGCGGCAATATTCAACCGGCATGATTTTTAGTTCACCAAATAACGCTATTAAATCTCAAATCACAAATTTCAAGCTCCAAATAATAATAAAACCAAAATTTCAAAAATCAAATCACAAAATAAATCTCAAAGCCTGAAACTTATTTTTTTTTTAATTTGGTATTTGGTGCTTATTGGGAGCTTGAGATTTGTGATTTGGTGCTTTTCTTAGGTTCCTGTAATTTGAGATTTGGAATTTTTACAAAGCACAACATGAAAAATATTCTCATATTATTAACTACGCTGATGGCGTTTTCCGTGGCGGTAACAGCGCAATTGACCGAAGCCGTATTCTATCCGAATATCAAGACCCCCCAGTTATTCCCATCAGGCAACCAGCTGGGTTATCCGGTGCTGAACCTGAACGGGAGCGACAGGCTGGAATTACATTTCGACGACCTGGATGCGAATGTCAAGAATTACTCCTATACATACCAGTTGTGTAATGCCGACTGGACGCCGGTATTGCTGAGCAGCTTCGATTTTATAAAAGGATTCTCTTATCAGCGTATCAATACCTATCGAATTTCTTCCATTGCATTTACCCGCTACACCCATTACTCTGCCGTGGTGCCTGAGAATAACTGCGCGCCATCGCGCTCGGGTAATTATATTCTGAAAGTTTTTTTGAACGGCGATACCTCAAGAGTGGCATTTACCAAACGCTTGCTGGTGGTGGATAACCAAACCACCATAAGCGCCCAAATACAACAACCGTTCAATGGAGAGATCTTCCGTACCTGGCAAAAGATCCCTTTCCAGGTTACGTTAAGCGATCGCCTGCAGGTAATGAACCATTTGCAACAGATAAAAGTGGTGATCCTGCAGAATAACCGCTGGGATAATGCGCTTGTAAATGTGCGGCCCACTTTTTTTTCGGGTAAAAAACTTGATTTCAATACCGAAGATCAGATAGTGATGCCGGGTGGAAAGGAGTGGCGCTGGCTCGATCTGCGCAGTTTTCGCCTGCAAAGCGACCGGGTAGCAAAGGTCAACTACAATGCCCGTTCAACGGAGATCTTTGTAAAACCGGATGTTGACAGGAGCCGGCAGCGTTTTGTTTATTACCGCGATATAAATGGCATGTACACGATTGAAACAACTGAAAGCATCAATCCATACTGGCAAACTGATTATGCAACGGTGCACTTTACGTATATACCGCCGGAGAATGTGCCTTTTGCCAATAAAGACCTTTTTATAACAGGGCTGTTAACCAATTACAATCTCAACGACAGCGCAAAATTGATTTTCAATAATGAAACACGCGTGTATGAAAAAACGCTTTTCCTGAAACAGGGTTATTATAATTACAATTATGTGACCATCGATCAGAACGATCCCAAAAGAGCGGCCTCGTATGAAAGCACCGAAGGTAATTTCTGGGACACGGAAAACGATTACATGATACTGGTATATTATAAGGCACTGGCCGGCCGCGCCGATGAGCTGGTAGGGATCACGCATGTGAGCTCACTCACCGGAAGAAAGGGAGTGGGAGCGCCATAGAAAATGTGATAATGTGATAATTTGCTAATGTGATAATTAAATACACAGCTGCGCGGCGGAAAAGCAAAATTCAATAAACGGCAACCGGCAATTCGCGCTCATTTTTAAATTTTTGTCAATTGCCAATTGTTAATTGCCAATTGATTCCTACATTTGCATCCGGCAGGTCTTACACGACCAGCTCCCGCTGAACCCCCCCAGGGCCGGAAGGCAGCAAGGGTAGGTGGTTGTAGCGGTGCGATGTAAATCGCCTGCCTTTTTTTATTTTTTATTGGGGATCGCAGATTGCATATTTCAGGAATTCGTAAATGCAATGTTGTATGACCCCAACAGAACTGCAGGATAGACTAAAAAAGTTTGCTTTTCGGGTTGTAAATGTTACAGAATCAATGCCCGATTCAATTCTTTCAAAAGTTATTAAGAGTCAAATACTTCGCTCAGCCTTTTCTGGCGCTGAAAATTACAGGTCAGCTTGTTCAGGATATACCAAGAAAATGTTCAATTCCAAATTGGCAATCGCACTTGAAGAAGTGGATGAATCCGTATTTTGGCTTGAGGTCATTGCTGATGTGGGGTTAATAAAACCTGTTCAAATGAAATCCCTGATTCAGGAAGGAGAAGAACTTACCAAAATATTGGCGGCTTCGCTTACTTCAAGAAAAGGTTAAAACAACGTAAATTCGTAATTTTGCACTATTCAATAGTCGATTTACAATAAACAATATCCAATAACCAATCTGCAATTTTAAATCAAAAATAATCATGAAGTTTTTTATTGATACAGCGAATCTTGCCCAAATCAAAGAAGCCCACGACCTTGGTATCTTAGACGGTGTTACCACCAACCCCTCACTCATGGCCAAAGAAGGCATTAAAGGTGAAGATGCAGTAATGCAACACTACCTCACTATTTGTGAACTGGTTGATGGCGATGTAAGCGCTGAAGTGTTAGGAACCACAGTTGATGAGATCATTGAAGAAGGCAAAAAGCTGGCAGCTATTCACCCAAATATCGTGGTAAAAGTGCCGATGATCAAAGACGGGGTGAAAGCGTTGAAATGGTTTTCCGACAACGGTATCAAAACTAACTGCACACTGGTTTTCTCTGCCGGTCAGGCAATTCTGGCCGCCAAAGCAGGCGCTAATTATGTTTCTCCTTTCATTGGCCGTATCGACGACAGCAACTGGGATGGCCTGGAACTGATCAAACAAATTGCCCAGATCTATGCTATTCAGGGTTATAAAACAGAAATTCTTTCTGCTTCTATCCGCAGCCCGTTGCATATCGTAAAATGTGCTGAAGCCGGTTCTGATGTGATCACTTCACCGCTGGAACCAATTCTGGGTCTGTTGAAACACCCGTTGACTGACCTCGGCCTGGCCAAATTTCTCGAAGACGCCAAAAAAATGCGTGCTGAATTAGCTACCGCCAAATAATCAATTGACAATAGACAATTGGCAATAAACAATTTTAAAAGCAAAAGGTATTGGATGCTCCAATACCTTTTGCTTTACCGGTAATCCTGTATTTCATTATCACGTTATCTCATTAGCAAATTATCTCATTAGCCTTTTCTGCTTCGCCGCCCGGAAGGGGTGTTCATGATCTCCTCAACCGTTTTCAGGCGTTCCACCACTTCCACTTTCTTTATGTAAATGTCTATTTCTTTCCAGATGGCCGTATTGTTTTTCAGCATCGCTTTAACCGTCACTTTTTCGCCCTTGAATGCCGTATCGATTACCAGGCTGTTGCCCACGAACTTCCCATTCGAGGCAGTAAATTCCAGCTCCTTATTGGTTAAAGGAAGCCAACGCCCGTTCGAAAGTTTGCCATCCACATTTATATAGTTATGCGTGCCTTTTTTAAGGCTGTCGGTATACAGGTGAAAGAAAATGCTGTCAACCTGCTGGGCACGCCCTGCAGTGCCTGCTGCCATGATCAGCAGCAGCAACAGAAATTGTTTACGGGGTACGTTCATTTGTCGCTTGCACATCGTATAAAGTGTATAGTTGTCTTATTCGTTAGACTATAACGTACCTACGCGGGTTGTGTTGTTGAGGTATAAATTCATGTTAAAGGAATACAGCCAAAAGCCTAAAGCTGAAAGCCGAAGGCAAATACGGCTGCCTGCTGCGCCATCGGTTGGCTTTCAATTAGTCAGGAATTCCATAACTGAAACTCAATAACTGAATTACCCGAAACCCGGAACTAAGAAACTTCCACCGGCGCCAGCGTCAACACTTCCTCATAATGCCTTACTACCGGGTCGTAGCGAACCATCATCTCCTGGGCTAAGGCCGGCACCACGGCAATATCGGCCGATTCACCGGCAAATTCCCTGATGGCATCCATATTCTCCCAATAGGTAACTACCAGGAACTCAATTCCATCGGTTACAACCCGCCTCAGGATGGATGCATTTACAAAACCTTTAATGGCAGACAATCTTTTAAGCGTATCGTTTTTCAGGTGTGCGAGGTAATCATCAGCACGCTCAGGTTTAATAACTCCTGTCCAGTTTCTGGTAATCATAGCAAAATGGGATTAATTAGTAAGTAATATGCTTAACGCTAAAGGCTTAACGCTTAACGCTATGCCCTCTCAGCAAATTCCCTATAAAAAGTGGGCCGCGCCCCGCAAAGTCTTAGTGAGGTACGGGTTAATATGGCAATCTGAAAATTAGGGATGTCGCGTTCAGTTTTCGGCGCTCAGCATTCAGAAAGTTAATGCATAATAGCGAGGTTGCAATGAGCAATTTGAGCTCCCTGCCGCACTTTGGGGAGAAGTAACAAAAAGTGTAGAGGTCAGAAAATTGGGGTTTTAGCGTTTAGCGTTACGCTTTCCGGCGTTCAGCGTTGCATTTTAATTCACATTTATCTTTAATATCTCCAATTCATACAGGTACGGTCAAATCCAGCGTTATACCCCCGGTTACACACAAGATATTAACATTTATAAACACCATTTCACAGGCTTTATTCCACAAAAGTGCACAACTTTTGAGGCTATATAGCATAAGCGGCACTATTTTGTATCGCTATTTGTTATTTTTGTCGTTTCCTAAAATAAATCCAACAAGTGCGCTTAAAAAGCTTAGAAATCAAAGGGTTCAAGAGTTTCGCCGATAAAACCGTACTCCACTTCGACGAGGGGATTACGGGCGTTATTGGCCCCAACGGGTGTGGTAAGAGTAATATTATTGATAGTATCCGCTGGGTGATCGGGGAGCAGAAGATCAGTCACCTCCGCAGTGAAAACCTGGAAAGCCTGGTTTTCAACGGGTCAAAAACGCGTTCAGCGAGTGGACTGGCCGAAGTAAGCCTTACTTTCGAGAACACCCGCAACCTGTTGCCCACCGAGTTCAGTACCATTACGGTAACCCGTAAATTCTACAAAAGCGGGGAAAGCGAATACCGCCTCAACGATGTTCAGTGCCGTTTGCGCGATATCCAGAACCTGTTCATGGATACCGGGGTGAGCACCGACAGCTACGCCATTATTGAGCTGGGGATGGTTGATGAGATCATCAAGGACAAGGAGAACAGCCGCCGCCGCATGTTGGAGCAGGCAGCCGGTATCACCATCTATAAAACCCGCAAAAAAGAAGCGAAACAAAAGCTCGATGCTACCGAGCAGGACCTTGCCCGTATCGAGGATCTTTTGTTTGAGATAAACAACCAGTTGAAAACACTGGAAAACCAGGCTAAAAAAGCGGAGAAGTATTACGAAATAAAGAAAGAGTACCGCGAGCTCAGCATAGAGCTGGCCAAAGCGGCCCTCGAAGGTTTCAACATCACTTACCGTGAGCTTACCACGCA
>CBIHPC010000096.1:0-19604 GCA_966211305.1 uncultured Niastella sp. | reverse complement strand
ATCTGTGTGAGGTTAAAATTCATTCCTTGTTTTTTTGTGCAACAATTTTTAAAGCAGCGCAAAAATAATGGAATCAATTGATAAATGGCAACTGGCAATTGGCAATGAGAACCAATTGGCAAAGCCATTCGGCCCCCAAAAAAGGATTTGTTAAATGCGCATTAATTTCATCAGCCAACACAATAAAGCCGCAACATGGTTGGCGACCGGTTGCGGCTTCAATTTTTTTTTGCCATTTTATCTTACCCTGGCATATTGCAGCGGGGCATGCCCTGTGATCTTTGCCTGCTGACTATTGCCTATTGCTCATTGACTATTTGTTCTTCTTATGATGCGCTATTACCTCTATCACCAGCTGATGCCGCAAAACAGCGGGATTCAGGTGTATCAGCTTCTTCAACAACCTGGGCGAGGCGGTAAGCGCCGCTTCCAGTTGTAACAGGGCCTCCTTGGTTTTGCCCAATGCCAGGTAAATAGCGCTTAGGTAATATATAAAGATCGGTTTCGATTCGGTGATCTTGATAGCCGCTTTGGCCTGTTCCAGCGCTTCTTCATAAAACCCGCCCTGGTACAAACAGCGGATCAGCGCTTCCCAGCTGGAGATATTACGCGGCCTTTGCCGTACTACATTAGAAAAATATTGTATAGCTTCCTTATAATCGCCCAGCTGCATCTTGCATTCCCCCATCGCCAGGTTGTACTCCGGTTGCAAACGGTGGATCTGCATGGCGCTTTCAAGCTGTTTAACTGCCATAGACCATTGCTCCTCGTTAATATAGGTGCAGGCTATTTTGTAATACAGCTTGCTATCGCCCTGGTTCAGGTGCGACGCCTTACGGTAATAGAACCGGGCCTGTGCAAAGTTCTTCATGCGGTCGTAGCAGTGGCCAATTGCTTCGTAGATCACATCTTCGGGGCGCGACAGCTCCAGCACTTTTTCCAGCACCTCTATGGCATCCCTGTATTTCCGTAAC
Source organism: uncultured Niastella sp. (assembly GCA_966211305.1). Taxonomy (GTDB): domain Bacteria; phylum Bacteroidota; class Bacteroidia; order Chitinophagales; family Chitinophagaceae; genus Niastella. The sequence goes on along the minus strand of CBIHPC010000096.1, from coordinate 18,630 downwards.
CGGATAAAGGCGTCGCCCATATTACGGTAGGCATAATCGAACTTTTCGTCGATCGCCACGGCATACTTATAGGCGTCGATGGCTTTTTCGTATAGCTTCAATCCCTGGAAAGCCGCTGCCAGGTTAAACCAGGCCAGCTCGCTGTAGGGATTCTCCTCTATGATCTGGTTATGCAGGGTAATACTTTCTTCATTGCGGCCGGTAAAGTCGGTCCAGAAACAGATCTTGTACAATGCTTCCTCATTGCCCGGTTCCTGTTCCAGAATGAGCTTGAGGCAGTCGAAGATCTTATCGAATTCCTCGTAATCATCATATACATCTGCCAGCTCAAACAGCAACTCTATCCGCTCCTGGCCATCGAACAACTGCAGGGCATTTTCCAACAGCTCTACAGCCTTTTCCTGCTGGTCGAGCGCCAGGTAAACGTCTGTTTTTAAGATGTACAGGTTGATATCGTTGCTATCGAGTAATTCAGCGTGGTTGAGTATTTCGAGGGCTTCGTTATAATGCCGGGTAGCTATTAACAGATCGGCCTTTTTAATAAGCAAAGCTGAGGAATAGGGGTATTGCTCAATGCCCATTTCAGCGGCCTCGAGTGCCTGCGGCAGGTCTTCTACATCATCAAAGTAATCGATAATCTTTTCAAATGCTTCTTCCTCAAGGAAAGAATTACCACGACCCGCTTTCAGATTCTGGAACTGCTTAACTAACTCCCTGATTTCTTCATTATCCTGACGAAACGGATTTTCTCTCATTTATTTAAATAGTAGGTTAATGTAAAATAGGATTTTCACCGATGTATACCAATTTTAATTTTTGACACATGTGGACAATAATTATAAATACTTACCTGTAGCTAATTGTAGTATTTATTCTATCCGGGACTAAACCGCATAGAGGGACCGGAAAAACGTTTACAGCTGGGTAACAGCGTTTTACAGATAGAAACCAAAAAATTGTAAAAAAACCAACCCTTTCTTTATGAAATCCGTAACATTTATGTGTCTTAATCGTTAAGAGATATATAAACTTTAATCTCAACGGTTAAAAAAAACTAAATATTTTTTTATATTTTTGTACTCAATATGCAAGTGAACTCTACGCTAAAACTTAACCACATGCTTAAAAAGACCATCATCAGTTGTGCGATGATCGGGGCATTTGCGCTTGCGCTGGCCAGCAGCGGAGGTGGTGACAAAAAGAAAGCAGAGGCGCTTCGCAAACCCGATTTCACTCCAATCAGAACGACCAATGGCTTCACACTGAAAGCCGGCCCTGCTTACACAGGCAGCCGCACCTTCAGCAGTGTGCGATCCAACAACTTCATTACACGCAGTACTGTAGTGACTTATCAGCAAGGCAATAAGGTGTTCATTCTGCCTTATAACAGAAGCCGGGTAGTAAATTCTACTCCTGATAAATCATCTTACAATCGCAACAACCTGAACGCTTTTGATCTGAAGATCCGGTTACGTAAATAATCAACCCGGTTTTATTCAGCTCAATTGCTTACGTTCATTTTTTTACTCTCTTCATAAGTCATTTCGCGGTAGCCTGATTTAGGTATGTCGAATTTTGAAGCCGGTACGGGGTTCAGATTAATTTTTGATACCGTGTACTTGATGGTGAGTTTTCCCTGCACCAGCTCATATTCCAGCGGCAGGCCGTTCAGGTTCTTGAACAGGTACTCATAATCCTTGTTCTCCGGTACAATATCCGGCGTATAAAACACCGAAAACGTGGTTCCGTCGGGGAAAGTGGCCACCGCTTTTATACAGTTATAACCCGCAATGGTCTTTGTTTCGCTGGTATTGGTGAATGTTATCCCATCGTAGCGTTTATTGGCTTCAGCCCAGTTCTCACTGGTCATTCTGGTAAGCAGCTTCTGCCCGCTCACTTCTTTCAATACAACCGAGGTGCCCGCCTTGGAATCGTGAATGGCCGCCGATGAAAAGATGGCGCTGGCTATTTCGGCACGGCTCATATTGCCCTTTATATATATCGTTTTGGTATGCCCGTCAAATGCATCGGCCAGTTTAGGCTCCTTGCTTCCGCTTGAAATACTGGCGTCGTATACCAGGGTAAGCTCGCCCACCTTACGTTGCGCATTGGCTGTATAAAGTGTTCCAAAACAACTAACTAACAGTATTACAATATGTTTTTTCATGTTCCGGGGGTTCTAAATAATAGCAAGATGATCACAAGGCGATAATAGTTGCTATGTAAAATACAAAGACCTGGTAAATTTTGAAAAGTAAACTCGTGGTTTATTGATAATTATGTTAAAAATGAAGCTTTTGTGTTATTCAGTGGCAAGTTGACAAGTTGATATGTTGACGAGTTGACAAGGTCCTATGTGCAGTTGTTTCCTTTATCCGAAGCAGACCGACAGGCAAACTACCGCGCCCACAAAAAAAGTGAGCTCCTTTTAGAACTCACTTAAATAGTATTGAAATTACGTTTAACCTACTTTTTCTGCTGGCTTTTGGCCTTTTGCGCCTGGGCCTGTGCTTCCTGCATGGCTTCCAGCCGCTCCTGCCATTTCGATTTGCCTTTGGGCTTTTTCCGGTTCTCCTCGATCTTCGCCAAAATCTTGTCGTGGTCGATGATGTAGTTCTGAATTACGAACTGCAGGATCAGCGTTATCACGTTCGATACGGTATAATACCAGGTCAACGCCGCCGGCAACCCGTTAAACACGAACAATAAGATGAACGGGAAAATATAGGGCATGTACTTGAGCGCCGGATTGTTTTGATCGGGCGTCATGTTCATGTTATATATAGAGATCAGGAAACTGGTCAGTACCGCTGTGATCGTAAACAAACTCAGGTGATTGCCCAGTCCGGGAAAATGGAAACCCCAGCGCAGGATAACATCGTATGCTGCCAGGTTATCGGCCCACAGGAAATCAACCCCGCGCAGATCGATATTCGAGTTAAAGAAACTATACAATGCAAAGAAGATCGGGATCTGTAACAACGCCGGTATACAACCGCCCAGCGGGTTCACCCCGGCTTCGCGGAATAATTTCATTTGCTCAACGCCTACCTGTTGCTGATCGTTGTTGTATTTCTCTTTCAGCTTCTCTATCTCAGGCCGTAAGGCTTTCATTTTGGCGCCGCTCAGGTAGCTGGTATACACCAGCGGTGATGTAAGCAAACGTATAAATAACGTAAGCAGGGCAATTGCAATACCCAGGCCTACCCCCCAGCTTTTAAAGAAGTCAAACACCGGCATCACAATGTATTTGTTGATGGGGCGTACAAAGGCATACATGTCGCGGCCAAGGTTAACGATCTTATCCATTTCGGGAATCTCGTTCTTATGCTTGCGCAGAATGCCATAATCGTTTGGACCAAAATACAACTGCATCGGTACATTGGCGTTTGGCCCCAATGGCACCTGTGTTTGCAGCGTAGTGGTCACTTCGGCTATTTTCGAAGTGGTGTCTTCAAGATTCTTGATGAATTTGATATCGCCACCGGTAAACTTGTCTTTTGATGCAATAAGCGTGGTATTGAAGAACTGCTGCGAAACGCTTACCCATTGAACCGGCTTTTCAAATGTTTTGGCAGATTTTGTCTGAATGTAATCAAAATCATTATCCTCATAATACCCAACGGTACTTTGCGTGCGCTCATACTTCACATCGGTCTCCTGCTGGCTGGGCTGTTGCTGCCAAATGAGGTTGAATTTACCCGATGTAAGCATTTTATCGGCGCCCGCCATTTGAACCGCCCAGTCTATCAGGTAATCATTTGGCCTGAGGGTGAACTGGTGGGTAACCGTACCCTGGCCGGGAACCGGCAGCTGGTAAATTACCGTTTGGCTGTTATCTGCATTTTTCACCACTTTGGGGGTGGCAAAATACAGATCGGCAATTTGGGCCGAATTGTTATTACCGGTGTTGATGGGGTACGAGAACTTATCGAAATCCGTATTGTTCAGCACCACCGGTTTGCCATTGATAAGGGATGTATAGCTTTTGAGCTCAACCTGTTTGGGTTGACCGCCCTTATTGGTAAAGCTGATCTTAACTACTTCATTTTCAACCACTGTTAATTCTTCCACACCGCGGGTGGCGACCTGGTTCGAATCTACAGCTGCTGTGACTTTGGCGGTGGTATCGTTAGCGAGGCGAATTGAATCCCGTACGCGTTGTACCTGGGCGATCGAATCTGTTTTCTGTTGCTGTTTCGCCTGTAATTCGCGACTGTTTTTGGTAGAAATAAAAAGATAAACAAACAGTAAAAGCGCTAACAACACAAAGCCAATCACCGTATTGCGGTCCATGTTCATTATACTACTAGTTTAGAAGAGGTGCAAAGATAGGGTAATACGGGTTTGTGGTTTATTGTTTATTGTTTGTTTATGCTCCGCATTTTGGAAAGGCTGCATTGAATATCAACCTGATACAGTTGCAAAACCGCAGCATTATCTTTTAATAAATTTCTGCAATTAAAGCAGCCGCCGTATAACTGGCGCTTCGAACTTCAGGAATAACCACAAACAACAAACCATAAACCACAAACTATTTATATCATTTCGCTTTGCAGTAAAGGGTTCTTTACCGTGGCCTTTTTCTCGGTATACTCTTTGGCGGCCTTCACGAAATTCACAAAAATGGGATGTGGATTTTCAACCGTGCTCTTTAATTCGGGGTGGTACTGAACGCCGATAAAGAATGGATGCGCAGGCAGTTCAACAATTTCAACCAGCTGGCTTTCAATGTTTTTACCACTGGCAACCATGCCGGCTTCCTGAAACTGGTTCAGGTAGCGGTTGTTGAACTCCCAACGGTGACGGTGACGTTCGCTGATCACCTGGTTGTTGTAGATCTGGCGGGCCAGACTGCCTTCCATGGTTTCGCAGTTATAAGCGCCCAAACGCATGGTGCCGCCTTTTGAGGTAACGGCTTTTTGCTCTTCCATGAGGTCGATAACCGGGTCGGGCGTACTGGCGTTCATTTCGGTAGAATGCGCTTCTTTTAATCCCAATACGTTGCGGGCAAATTCAATAACAGCCATTTGCATACCCAAACAAATACCAAAGAACGGCAGTTTGTTTTCGCGGGCATATTTTACCGCCAGGATCTTTCCTTCCACCCCGCGATGGCCAAAACCCGGCGCTACCAGCAAACCATCGAGGTTGGCCAGCTTTTCACCTACGTTCTCCGGGGTAATGAATTCACTGTGCACATTCTGGATCTGCACCTTGCATTCATTCATGGCGCCGGCATGTACAAAGGCTTCGAGGATCGATTTATAAGCGTCCTGCAGCTCTATGTATTTGCCAATAAGACCTATAGTAACCTGGCTCTTGGGATATTTCAGTTTATCGAGGAACTCTTTCCACTTTTGCAGATCGGGTTCGTGATAGCCGGCGATGTTCAGTTTTTTCAAACAAATAAGATCGAGCTTCTCGCGCATCATGGCCAGCGGCACTTCATAGATCGTTGGCGCATCGGCAGCTTCAATAACCGCTTCCTGTTTTACATTACAGAACAGGGCGATCTTACGGCGCAGATCGGGTGTGAGCGTTTTTTCGGTACGGCAAACGATGATATCGGGGTGAACACCTTCCTGGCTCAGCATCTTTATACTGTGCTGGGTTGGTTTTGTTTTTAATTCCTTGGCCGCTTTCAGGTATGGGATCAGGGTCAGGTGCACCACAACGGTATCCTCTTCGGGCAGTTCCCATTGCAACTGACGCAATGCCTCAATGAACGGAAGGCTTTCGATGTCGCCAACGGTACCACCCAGCTCGGTAATAATGATATCATATTCATTGGTGGTGCCCAATAATAACATCCGGCGTTTGATCTCGTCGGTTATATGCGGTACCACCTGAACGGTTTTACCGAGATATGCGCCCTCGCGTTCCTTATTGATAACGGTTTGATAAATGCGGCCTGTAGTTACGTTGTTCGATTGTGACGTGAAAATGTTCAGAAAGCGCTCGTAGTGCCCGAGGTCAAGATCGGTTTCGGCGCCGTCTTCAGTAACATAACACTCCCCGTGCTCGTATGGGTTAAGTGTACCCGGATCAACGTTGATGTAAGGATCGAACTTCTGAATTGTTACCCTCAATCCCCTCGCCTGCAACAGTTTTGCCAGCGAAGCTGCAATAATCCCTTTTCCTAATGATGAAGTTACCCCACCGGTAACAAAAATATGCTTGGCCATAATGTATGGTTATTTTTTTCAGTTCGTTTTACTCCGTAATTAGCCACAAATAATTTGAAAGCAATTCACATGACCAGCGGATATTTATAACACTTAATGGAAAAATAATTCCGGGAGGTCGTGCAAAGTTACGGCAAATTCCCGCGCCAGAAAAGCACCATTTTTACCGGTGTGGAAAACCGGGCCATGGGCTGTGAATTGAATTAAAAAGCGGTTAAAACCAACCTATTGGGCGCTAAAAAGGGGCAGTTTGGCGCTAAAGAGGCTGATTTCGGCGATGTATGGGGCTCAAAACAAAGCCCCCGGCAGGGCCAGGGGCTCCAATAAAGTATATAGAGGGTTCTATTTTACTTTAGTGAACGAAAGGGCTTTTAACTGGTAGGAAGGTGATGTAACGGCTGCTTTTTTTGCACTGGCCACACCTTTTCCTTCCGCTTCCCTGTTCTTGGCAGAATGTAAAAAAATAATTGCTGCAATTTCAACAAAAAGTATAAAAAAACTAAATCGTTCCTTTTTCATAAGTGCTGATGGGTTATTACCTTGGGGGTACGGTTTTAATTTTTTCGAGCAACAAAGCAACGAAAATTTTGTTTCAATTGCAAGCAAACATATTCTTTTTTACCATATTCGTACAACTACGAATACATGTTACTGTAATTTCACGCTTTCCGTAATTAAAACACGTTTAATTCCTGCTCCCCGTCATATATGCGCGCTCTATTAACGTTATAACATAAATTTTATTTAACAGGCGGCCGGTTTTACCCAGTTGAGTTAGCTATCCTTTGCAATTTTATCGTAGCTGGCCACAATGCCTTTGATGAGGGACGAACTAAAACCCTGGTGCTCCATTTCATTTAATCCGGCAATGGTGCAGCCCTTAGGTGTAGTTACTTTATCGATTTCCTGCTCGGGGTGAGCACCTTTTTTCAATAATAATTCAGCAGCGCCTTTTACTGTTTGCGCCGCAATCAAACTCGCGGTAGCTGCATCGAAACCAATTTCAATACCACCCTGTATGTTGGCGCGAATATACCGCATCGCATACGCGGTGCCGCATGCACCCAGTACAGTGGCCGCATCCATCAGTTTTTCATCGATCCACACCGCTTTACCCAACTGGTTGAACAGATCTTCAATATAGGAAATATAATCGCTGCTTACATCGTGTGAGCCTGCGAGGCAGGTCATGCTTTCCTGTATGGCAATGGCCGTATTGGGCATGGCCCTGATAACCGGAACTTTTTTCTCCACCGCCTTTTGCATATGGCCAATGGTTATACCGGTGATCACCGATACCAGCACATGCCTTTCGGGAATCAGCAATGATTTCAGCTTATCCAATATATCATCAACCTGGAATGGCTTTACCGCCAGAATGATCATATCGGCATAACGAACTGCTTCTTCGTTATTATCACTCACCAGCACGCCGCGTTTTTCCAGCGCAGCCAGTGTTTTTATATTCCGTTTGGTAATGAGTATATGCTCTGGTAAGGTAAACCCGCTATTGATCAGTCCTTCTGCGATGGCAGTTCCAAGGTTGCCGCCGCCTATAATAGCAATCTTCTTATTCATAAATTCTGGTTGGTAGATTTAGTAGCAGTTTATGGTTTCTTGTTTATAGTTTTTTGTTCTTTAAGGCGTAAACTCAATATTAAACGCGCGCCTGCTATATGCGAACCATAAACGATAAACCATAAACAATAAACATCCTGCTAATAGTGCTTTTCCGCTCTCAGATAATTCCGCACATAATCATTTACACCTTCTTCCAGTGAATAAAAACTGTCAGTATAACCGGCATCCTGCAGCTTTTGCATATTGGCCTCGGTGAAATACTGGTATTTATCACGAATATCTTCCGGCATGGGAATGAATTCGATCTTCGCTTCTTTATCCAAACCGCTGAAGGTAGCCTTCGCCAGGTCTTCAAAACTTCTCGCCTTGCCGGTACCGAGGTTGTATAAACCACTGGTTACATTACCATTCCCTTTTTCAAATTGCTCCATCAGCCAGTAACAGATCTTCAGCACATCTTTAACATACACAAAGTCGCGCAGTTGCTGTCCATCCTTATAACCTTCCTTATGCGATTTGAACAATTTCACAAATCCCTGCTGGTTGATCTGGTTGAACGAATGCCAGATCACACTGGCCATACGGCCTTTATGATATTCATTGGGACCGTACACATTAAAGAACTTCAACCCCGCCCAGAACGGCGGTTGCGTTGTTTGCTGCAGGGCCCATTTATCGAACTCATTTTTTGAAACGCCATAGGGGTTCAATGGTTTCAATGCATACACGATGGCATGGTCGTCATTGTACCCTTCTTCGCCCGAACCATAGGTTGCGGCTGAAGAGGCATATACTACCGGCACGTTATTCTCTGTGCAGTATTTCCAGATCTTCTGCGAATAATCTACGTTCAAATGCTGGTGTATGCTATAGTCGAATTCGGTTGTATCGGTACGGGCACCGATATGGAATATAAACCCGATCGATGGTTTCTTTTCAGCCAGCCAGTCGAAAAACTGTTCGCGCTCTACTTTCTCCCGGTATTGTTTTCCTTCGAGGTTGGGCGTTTTTTCCACCTTGCTGAAATCATCTACCAGAATGAGGTTGTTATATCCTTTCGAATTCAGAAAACCGGTGAGGCAGCTTCCGATGAAGCCCGCTGCGCCGGTAATTACTATGGTGCTATCTTTGTTCATTTGTCATTAACAGGTTGATTCAGGTTTGTTGTTTGTGGTTGGTTGTTTGTAGTTGCTGCCGCGCTTTCCGGCCTGCCTGTAATTAGTTAAACCAACCGAACTTAAACAACCACAAACCATACACTACAAACCACCAACTACTACAGTTCGCTTAAAGCATGTTCCGACTCATGCCCCTTCAGTAAATTTTCAATGGCCGTATCGTATTTATCTTTCCACGATTGAACGGTGCCCCAGTTGTTGCCTTCAATAGTAATGGCGCCGGCAGTAACCTGGCCCAGCTGCTCGTACGGGTGGCCGCCCAATACTTTTTTAAACGCATCTACTTTATCAGCCTTCACACTTACCACTACCCGGCTTTGCGCCTCGCCAAACCAGTAAGCATCTTTGCGGATGCCGGCGTTGGCAGCTTTTACGTCAAAACCCAGGTGGCGGTTGAAACAGCTTTCGATCAATGCAATGAACAAACCGCCTTCGCTGGTATCGTGCGCCGATTCTATTACACCGGCTTTTATCAGTTCAGCGATCTTGTTCTGTAAAGTGGCCTCTTCTTCCAGGTCGAAATGCGGGGCCCCGCTGAACTCCACATTCTTTATTTTATGCAGGTATTCACTTGAATTGATATCGTTCCTGCTGGTACCGATCAGGAATAACTGGTCGCCGGCCTGTTTGAAATCCATGGTCATTTTTGCATCCACATTATCCAACAAACCAACCATACCAATAGTTGGGGTAGGATAAACCGCGCCATCGGGGTTCTGGTTATAGAAACTTACGTTACCGCCGGTAACCGGGGTATCGAATTTCTTACAGGCCTCGCTCATCCCCTTCAATGCATATACGAACTGGTAATACACCTGCGGATCGTAGGGGTTGCCAAAGTTCAGGCAGTTGGTGATGCCGAGGGGCTGGCCGCCACTGCAAACGATATTGCGGGCTGCTTCAGATACGGCGATCATACCACCCACGAACGGGTCGGCATAAACGTACCGGCTGTTACAATCGGTTGTAAGGGCCAGTCCTTTTTTGGTTGGTTTGGCCACCACCACCGCTGCATCGGCAGGCAAATTGGTGGTAGAGGTACCGGCGCCCACCATGCTATCGTATTGTACATACACCCAACGTTTGTTGGCGATGTTGGGAATGGTAATAAGTTGTTCGGCCACTGCTTTCAGATCGGCAGGCACTTCAACGGTTTCGGCGTTGAATGCTTTTATCTTTTCGAAGTAAGCAGGTTCTTTGTACTCGCGGGTATACTGCGGAGCGCCGCCGCCCAATACCAGTTCATTGGCAGGCAGCGTAGCTTCCAGCACGCCATGCATATAGAAATGCAGGATGCCGTCATTGGTAACTTCACCTATTTCGGAACAGGGCAGATCCCATTTATCGAACACGCGCAGCACATCAGCTTCGCGGCCTTTCTCCACTACCATCAGCATACGCTCCTGGCTTTCGCTCAGCAACAGTTCCCAGGCCTTCATATTTTTTTGACGGGTAGGCACTTTATCGAGGTCGATACGCATACCTACTTCGCCTTTGGCGCTCATTTCGGCGGTAGAACAAATAATACCGGCCGCACCCATATCCTGCATGCCTACCACGGCGCCGGTCTTAATTACTTCAAGACAGGCCTCGAGCAGTTTCTTTTCCTGGAAGGGGTCGCCTACCTGAACCGCAGGTAATTCTTCAACACTTTCGGCGGTGATATCGGCCGAAGCGAAAGATGCGCCGCCGATACCGTCCTTACCGGTTGCAGAACCTACAAAAAACACGGGATTGCCGATGCCTTTGGCGGTAGCAGAAATGGTTTCGCCATTTTTTACGATACCCACGCTCATGGCGTTCACGAGCGGGTTGGTATGATAACATTGTTCAAAGTAAATTTCACCCCCAACGGTAGGTACGCCAAAACAGTTGCCGTAATGGCCGATACCGTGTACCACACCGGCCAGCAGGTGCTGGGTTTTGGCTTCTTTGAGATTACCAAAACGTAATGAGTTGAGCGAGGCGATCGGCCGGGCGCCCATGGTAAAAATATCGCGGTGAATACCACCTACCCCGGTAGCGGCGCCCTGAAACGGTTCAATGGCAGAGGGGTGGTTATGAGATTCTATTTTAAATACAACACCGAAGCCATCGCCAATATCCATTAAACCCGCGTTTTCCTCACCAGCCTTTACCAGCATTTTTTTGCCTTCGCGGGGCAATGTCTTCAACCACTTGATTGAATTTTTGTAACTGCAATGCTCACTCCACATACCGCTGAAAGCGCACAATTCGGTAAAATTGGGCGTACGGCCGAGTTTTTGTTTTATCAGTTCAAATTCTTCTTCGGTAAGACGTAGTTGTTTAGCCGTTTTTACTGTTACTTCCATGTTAATTGTATGTAAAATGCTGATTGAGTGTTAATTTGCTGGTGAGCCACAGCTCTCCCGAACATCAACCGGCTTTTTAAGAAAGCGCAAAAGTACAAACAGTCTGTCATCTAATTGATAAATTTATCCCTATTTACCAGCCCATGATAATCGCATTTGTTCATAATGATAAAGCCTTTTTGCCCGAAATGGACGCCTACACGCGTTTCTTTTCGGGCTACAATATAACGTGTGAAACAGTCAGTAAGAATGACCTGGGCCTGATGCACCGGCATGTGGAGTGGTGGATGATGGGAACCGACCTTACCAAACCCAAAGAAGGTATTTTTAAGATCCATGAATACTGCTCCTCCTCCGTACCACCCTGGCGCCGGTGGAAGAACTGGTGGAAAAGTTTTTTCAATGCCCAACCCGATTTCCGGCTGTTTTTGAATGAATACGTACGCAAGGCGTTCAATTTCCACGATCACATTCCCTTTGGTTACCGCGATATGGGCGTACCGGAAAACTGGCTGCTGACCGATCCTTTTTTACATGAAAAAGAATACGATTTTGTATATACCGGCGACCTGTCGCCCGTTCGGCAGCCCGAAAACCTGCTGAACTGCTTCAGCTCCGGCGCGCTGAAACAACACACCCTGCTGCTGATAGGAAAAGACTACCAATACCTGCAAAACGCCTATGGCGGTTATGAGAATATCGTATTTATGGGGCCCCTCCCCTATAATTCCATGGATTCCTACATTTTAAAAGCGCGGTTTGGTATAAATTATATGATAGATAAGGAGCCGTTCAACCGGCAAACTTCTACCAAACTGCTCGAATACGCCGCCCTCGGCCTGCCCATTATTACCACCCGGTATGCCTGGGCTGAACAGTTTCAACAACAATACGGCGGTAATTTCTTCTACCTGCAACCCGATTGCGCCAACCTCACCTGGGAGGCGGTGAATGAATTCCCGTTCTCAAAACCTGATGTCGAGTCGCTGACGTGGGAGAATCGAATCCGGAAAAGTGGTGTGTTGGAGTTCCTTGAGTCTAAATTTCCTGAGTTGAGGTTTTAGGGTCTTATGAGGCAGTTTATGGTTTGTTGTTTATTGTTTGTGGTTCTTTTATTCGGGAATTATAACTATTTGCCGCGCCTCGCTTGTTTTAGCATTCGGCTTTGACCTGCAGGCTGTATTGCATAAATAGCGTGTAGCTGTATTTCCTTCAGCCTTCCACTTTCGGCTGTATTCTGTATTTGCCTTTGGCTTTAGGCTTTTAGCTTTCAGCTCTTCACTCCGGCCAGTTTGCATTCAACGTGGAAATGTACTCATCTATCACGTTCCTGATATTGAATTTTTTGATCACAAGCGCCCGCCCGTTGCGACCTAGGCGGCTCCGTTCTTCCGCCGGCAGGTTAATGATCTTTTCCATTTTATCGGCCAGGTCGAAAGGATCGTGCACATGGCAAAGAAAACCGGTGGTATTGTTCACCACCACTTCCCTGCACCCGCGGTTATTGCTGGTAATTACCGGCAGCTCCATACTGGCGGCTTCCATTAAACAACGCGGCACGCCTTCATTATAAAAGGAGGGAAAAACAAAACAATCGGCCCGTTGCAGAAAGGGGCGCACATCTTTGGCAAATCCGCCATAATGGATCAGGCCTTCTTTATGCCAGCGGTCGAGGTCTTCGCGCGAAATAGAATCGGGGTGATGCTGTTCAAAAAAACCAATGAGCTCAAACCGCACCGCATAGTGTTTCTTCTTTAAGATCCGGGCGGCATCGGCGTACAAACTGATGCCTTTGCTTTTGAGCAGCCGGGTGCTCATCAAAAAAGTAAACGGCTCGCTTTCTTTCCGGGCGGCTCTGTACGGGCAGGAGAAATAATCCGTATCAACGCCTTCACCCGGCAGCACCTTCACCTTTTCGATATTCACTATATGTTCGTTGATGAATATTTTGGCGTCCTCATTGTTCAGGAACCAGACTTCGCGGGTTTTGCGCAGGGCTTTTCTATACAGCTGTTTCACTACATGGTACAACCAGTTGCGTTTGGCAAACGGGTATCCCAGTCCGGTTATTACGGCAACGGAAGGAATGCCGATGGCGGCAGCTGCCAGCGAACCGTAAATATTGGGTTTGGCCACATAGTGAAAGATAAAATCGGGGCGATGTTCGCGGTAGAGCGAACGCAGCTGGCGGTAGAAAGCCAGTTCGGCAACGGGGTTTTTTGTTTTATTATTGAAGTCGAGCGGAATGAAGCGGCAGCCGCTCTCTTTCAGGTAAGCCGAATACTCATCATCAGGCGCGAGCACCATTACCTCAAAACCATTTGCCATGAGGTCACGGATCACATCTAACCTGAAATTGTAGACCGACCACGCGCTGTTCGATACAAATGCGATCAATTTCTGAGCACGTCCCTTGCTATACATCAATGAATATTAGCATCAAATTTATACATTTGAACGGGATAATCAAATGAGATTACAGCTGAAAGCCTAAAGCCCAAAGCCTAAAGCAAATACAAACAGCTGTAAGCTGTAAGCCGTATACTGTACACAGTCGCCGCTATCAGGAACCGAAATCTGAAACTCAACAACTGAGAACTAAGAACTCAGAACCCGTATATGACTATAACAGGTATCATTTTCTATAGTATAGTGTTCATTTTTCTAATACACCGGCTCCTCCGGAAGAAAGCCACGTTATCGGTAACCGAACTGTCGGCCGCCTTCCTGTTCAAAGTGGCGCTGGGTTGTTTATACGGTTATATCTATGGGCGTTTTTATAATGGCGACGACACCTGGATGTACCAGACCTATTCACAGGAAGAATTGAAACTATTGACAACCGATCCGGTTCAATTCATAACAAAACTGGGCCCCGCCGGGTCCTTTGCCTGGGCGGGCGGCGGTTTTTGGGAAGGTATGAGCGCCTGGATACACACCCTTGAAAACAACCTCATCATCAAGATCCTCACCATCGCCAATATTTTCAGCGGCAGTAATTATTATATAAATGTGGTGTTCTTCAATTTCGTATTGTTCTGGGGACACTACTGGCTGTTCAGCCTGTATGTGCAGGAATTCCCCGAAAAACGAAAACCGCTGCTGTTGCTGTTCTTTTTCTTCCCGCCCCTGGTATTCTGGCTAAGCGGTATCCGCGGGGATGGACTGATACTTTTTTTCCTGGCCCTGCTGCTGCTGCATTTTCGCCGGTGGTTATACTATAATAAGACAGGTTCGGTTTTTTACTGCGCCATCAGCGCCATAGGCATAATCATTTTCCGCAGCCAGGTATTGTTATTATTGATACCGGCGCTTACGGCCTGGTATATACCGGTAAAATTTAACCGAAAACCCGTACTCACCCTTCTGGCGGTATTTGCTACAGGTGGCTTATTGTTCTTTGCCACGGCCTGGGTGTGGCCCGGCAGGAACCTGCCGCAGATGATCGTGCACCGGCAACAGGCATTTATGCAATTGCAGGGAACCCGGTTCCCGCTCGACAGCCTGCAACCCACCATGGGCAGTTTTGCCCGGGTATTGCCCCAGGCAACCAGTCATACATTCATAAGACCTTATATATGGGAGGCGCAGGGGCCTTTACAGTTTATGACGGCAGCGGCCATTATGGTGTTCTGGCTGCTGGTTCTGCTGGCCATTATAAAAAAAGAAATGTATTGGAAAACCATCGTTTCCAAACCGCTGATCCTGTTTAGCCTGGGCTTTGGCATCACATTATATATATTAATAGGTTATACAATCCCTTTCCCGGGCGCCATTGTGCGGTACAAAGCCATTCCTGAACTTTTATTGCTTGCCGTTCCGGTAATTTGTACAAACTGGAGCTTCACCAGGAAGATTAATAAAAAACTATATATTTAAAAAATTCGCATTTTTCGCCCTAATTTCAAATTATTTGCGGCTGCCGGGGCCGCTTTTTCTGTATTTTATCAAAAAAACCGCCACATAAATTCAAAATTTTTTTTGGATACTGTATTTGTCGTTTATTTGCACAAAAGCAAAAATTTTAGTGATGGAATCATTACGTTTTAAAGCAATCAACGACCTGACCAGCCAGAATGGCCAGGACGTAGAGGGTTCAACCAAAATTACCGGCATCTTCGGTGAAAATGTATTTACATTAAAGACTGCTCGTGAGTTTTTGAGTGATGAGGCTTATAAAAGTCTTAATGCCTCTATTAAGGGTGGTAAGAAAATTGACCGTGCAATGGCGAATCAGATCGCTGCCGGACTTCGTCAGTGGGCTGAAACAAAAGGTGTAACTCATTATACACACTGGTTCCAACCATTAACAGGTACAACTGCAGAAAAACACGATTCTTTCTTCACACTGAAAGGCGATGGCACTGCTCTTGAAACTTTCGACGGCGATGCGCTGATCCAGCAGGAGCCAGATGCTTCTTCTTTCCCAAGCGGCGGTATCCGTGCAACTTTTGAAGCCCGCGGTTATACTGCATGGGATCCTTCTTCTCCAGCTTTCATTATGGAGATCGGACAGGGTAAAACACTTTGTATCCCTACCATCTTCGTTTCCTATACCGGTGAAACACTCGACTATAAAGCACCTTTATTGAAATCACTGGAAGCTTTGAACAAAGCTGCCGTTGAAGTGTGCCACTATTTCGACAAGAACGTAACCAAAGTAAACGCTACATTAGGCTGGGAACAGGAATACTTCGTAATTGACGAAGCATTCTTCAATGCGCGTCCCGACCTGGTACTGGGCGGACGTACCGTATTCGGTCACTCACCTGCCAAAGGCCAACAGCTGGAAGACCACTACTTTGGCGCCATTCCTGACAGGATCTACGCTTTCATGCGCGATTTCGAGCAGGAGTCGTACAAACTGGGTATTCCTTTAAGAACCCGTCACAACGAGGTAGCGCCTGCACAGTTCGAGTGCGCTCCTATCTTCGAAGAAGTAAGCGTGGCAGTTGACCACAACACCCTGTTGATGGATGTTATGGACCGCGTTGCCCGCCGTCATAAATTAAGAGCGTTGTTGCATGAAAAACCATTCGCCGGCATCAACGGAAGTGGTAAACACAACAACTGGTCAATGGCTACCGATACCGGCATCAACCTGCTGGCGCCCGGTAAAACGCCAAAAACCAACCTGATGTTCCTCACGTTCTTCGTAAACACCATCAAGGCTGTATTTGATTATTCCGACATCCTGCGCGCGTCTATCGCTTCTGCAGGTAATGATCACCGCCTGGGTGCAAACGAAGCTCCTCCTGCAATCATCTCTGTATTCATTGGTCAATACCTGTACAAAGTATTGAACGATGTTAAAGAAAGAGTAGGCGGTAAGTTCGATGAGCAGGATGAAGCTATCCTGAAGTTAGACCTGCACAGAAGCATTCCTGAGCTGCTGCTCGATAATACCGACCGTAACCGTACTTCACCGTTCGCGTTCACCGGTAACAAATTCGAGTTCCGCGCTGTAGGTTCTACTGCCAACTGCGCCAACCCCATGACCACCCTGAACACGATCATGGCCGAAACGCTGAAGAAGTTCAAAAAAGACGTAGATACGCTGATCGAAAAAGGCGAGAAAAAAGAGATCGCTATCATGCACGTTATCCGCGAGTACATCGTAGCCAGCGAAAAAGTATTGTTCGAAGGCGACGGTTACAGCGACGAATGGCACCAGGAAGCTGAAAAACGCGGTTTGCCTAACGTACGCACCACGCCAAAAGCGCTTGATGCTATGGTTAACGACAAAGCCAAACAGCTGTTCGAAAGCAACCACGTGTTAACGCATGTTGAGCTGGAAGCCCGTCATGAGATCGAGCTGGAAAAATACATCAAGAAAGTACAAATTGAAGCCCGTGTAATGGGTGAGCTGGCAACCAGCCACATTTTACCGGCAGCAATCAAATATCAGAACGAGCTTATCACAAACATCAAAGGTTTGAAAGAGATCGGCCTGAAAGAAGATAGCTATGCTAACCAGAAACAGATCCTGACCAAAGTTTCTGAGCATGTGAACAAAATGAGCGAACTGGTTGAAAAGATGATCCAGGCCCGTAAAAAGGCTAACGCCATCTCTGATACCCGTGAAAAAGCGATCGCTTATTGCGATACAATCAAAGAAGCGTATTTTGATCAGATCCGTTACCATGCCGACAAGCTCGAATTGCTGGTAGGCGATGAGTACTGGCTGCTGCCAAAATACCGTGAGATGCTGTTCTTACGCTAATACCACCTGCCTTCGCCAGCCGGCGGAGAAACAGGGAAATATACTCAAGAAGGTATACTGACATGACAAGCAAGTGCCCCGGTCTGAATAAGGCTGGGGTTCTTCTTTTTGGTGAATGGTGAATGGCCTCGCGATAGTTCAGCAAGATTTACTCCCCAGGAATGTTTCGCTTACCCACAGGCTGTAAGGCGAAAGCGGGTCGGGTGTATATTGATACACATCCGACTTTGCACCGGTAACCTTTGAAACCAGTACCGGGCCGACCGACAAACTCACTCGTACATTTATCGAATTCAACACCCGGTTTAACGAAACCTGCAAACCATTTGTCGAATTCAACATTGTTCCTGCTGATTTCTACAACACTTTTGCACTGTTCTGTAAGCAGTTCATTGAATTGTATAAATCATTTACCGATTACAACAGGCAGTTGAGCGAATGTTATTGAACACTTGTCAATTACACCCGGCAGTGTACTGAATTGTACAATACATTTGCAGAATTGTACCGGCAGTAGAACAAATGATATATAAAATTTACTGGGTGAGCCGGTAAATTCAGCATCCCGACAGCAGGAACCGATAGATGTGTTAAGAAATCAGGCACGCCCCATTGTCAATTTGTCGAATAGATAGTCAAAAACGGCAACCAGGACAAACAAATTGACAAATGAAGCGGCAAAAGCACCACAAGCTCTGTCAAAACGGGAGAAAGTAAAAGAAAAGGGAGCTAACTTAATGGTATGAAAAAGCAAAGCGCCGGAATAATACCATATAAGTTCATTAAAAAGGAGCTGTTCTTTTTCATAGCGCATCCGGGCGGCCCATTTTACCGGAAAAAAGACGATGGATTCTGGAGCATCGTGAAAGGTGAGATAGAAGAAGGTGAAGAGCCATTAAAGGCAGCCATTCGCGAGTTTGAGGAAGAAACGGGGATTGAAATCAAGGGCAAATTTCAGGCTTTAACGCCCGTAAAACAGAAAAGCGGCAAGCTGGTATATGCCTGGGCAATAGAACAGGATATCAGCGCGGAAAAAGTGAAAAGCAATACATTTCAAATGGAATGGCCACCAAAGTCAGGGACTATGGCCGAATTTCCGGAACTGGATAAATTTGAATGGTTCAATG
>CBIHPC010000095.1:0-19641 GCA_966211305.1 uncultured Niastella sp. | reverse complement strand
TGAAAGAAAAACCTTTCAGGGCATCATACGCCCTGAACCCTGCTGACAGAAAAAGAAAACAGGCGATCAGCCAGGGACCTGCATTTGCTGCGCCGTTTAAAATACTGAACACGACAAAAGCGATAAAAAAAACAGCGGCAACCGGCAGGGCAATCTTTAAGGAAGTCATTGGTTAAGTATGAATCATTTTTATAGATAAGGATCTTTGTTCGTTTTCGTGAATCGGCAATCGTGAATCGTGAAAGGGTTTCCGGGGTTTGGGATTCGCTTCATCGTCGGCAACCGGCAATCGGCAACCTGCAATCGGCAATTGGTTCCCTAAGTTTGGAACTCGCTTCTGCAATCGTGAAACGTCAAACGTGAAAGGTTTCGCGAAGTTTGAGATTCGCTTCGGCAATCGGCACCTTTGCGCGGCTTATTTCGGCAATCGGCGCGCTCACTTTGTTCGCGCCTATTTCACCACCGACCTCCTGCTTCATAACATTCTTTCATCACCTGCCTTTATCATCTTTATCAACGCTATCAACCTGTTAACCTTTCAACTTGTCAACTAGTCAACTCGTCAACTTGTTAACTTGTCAACTTACCCCCTACCACGTCCGCTTCTTCATATACTCATCCAACTGCGTGCGGGTCATCGGGATCTCATTGGGGTTTTTCTGCAGCCAGTCGAGGAAATCCTGTTTTATCTTATCGGTCCACTGGCTGTCGATCTGCCCCGGTGTATACTTACCGGCCTTCAACATACTGATGCCGAATTTGTCTTTTAAAATAATAAACTCGGCAGTTACGATAACGGTCTCGGCCATATGGGCGGGAATAAACAATACGCCGCCTTTTTTGGCCACCACCAGGTCGCCGGGCATCACCATGGCATGCCCTATGCGTATCGGCGTGTTCAGTCCCATCAACACCTCGTCTTTCAAATACGAGGGATGCCAGTCGCGCACATATGCGTTGAAACCTTTTATCTCCGCCAGCCCTTCGAGGTCGCGGGCTGAGGCGTCAAAAACGACCCCATTGCCCGAGCGGCTGTAAATGGCATTGCCAAGGTTACTGCCGATAAGCGTTCCATCGGCGATCTTCCCAAATCCATCGGCCACGTATACATCGCCTTTGGTAAGCATATCAATAGGCCAGGCGTTGGTATTGCCTACGCGCCCATCTTTCTTTCCGCGTTCTTTTATATTCTTCTCCACATCGGGACGGGTTGGCATAAAACGGGCGGTCAATGCCCGGCCAACCACCGGCGTATCGGTATGCACCGTTTTCCAGTTGCCTTCGTACTGGCAGGTATAGCCCTCATTGCTGAGGATCGTCCATGCATCTTCAATATTGATACTGCGTGCCCGGCGAATAAGATCGTCGGGGATCTTTGGCCGCCCATCGGCAAACCGTTCGCCTTTCCATTCGGCAGTAAGAAAGATCAGTTCTTCACGCGGCATGGTTTGCGCCTGCAATGCAACTGTTGTACAAAGCAGAAGAACAGTCGTTATTATAGCAGATTTCATGATCAGATTGTTTTTATTGACCGCCCGCTTTGCTTGTTGCCGGCGGGGTAAGCCCATTGAGGTCATACACTATTTTTCCGCCTTTGATGGTCATTTCACATTCGAGCTTTTGAGCGCCTTCCACTTTGTAACCGGTATAGTCGAAAAAACCGAACTTACCGTTGCGCAGGCCAAGAATAGCGATATCGGCAATGGCGCCTTCCGATAAGTGACCCAGCTCTTCATGTTTTATTTCGCGGGCCGGGTTCCAGGTGGCGGCCTGAATAACACCCTGCAGGGTCATGCCGATGCTCATCATTTTCGACATCACATTCAACAGATCCTTCATAGATGCATTCATACTGTTTGCATGAATATCGGTGCTGATGGAGTTGGGATAGAAACCATTCTTTATTGCCGGAACGGCCTGGGAGAAAGCAAAGCTGATGGAACCGTATCCTACATCAAAGGCGATCCCTTTTTTCTGCGCTTCAAAAACAAAGGGTTTTACTTTTTTGGTATCGATGTCAACAATGGTTTCGCGATCGCGTAACTGACCAAAACAATGGGTGAAGATATCTCCGGGCCGTAAATGCCGGGTGAATAATTCTTCAATTGAAAGGGGCGGACTACTACCACCGAAATCGATCATTACCGGTGAACTTGCGATGGTGCCTGCCTTTACGGCTTCATCAACCGGCGTCCATTCGCTGCCAACAAAATGCGCCACTTTTATTCCTACGATATGATCGCGATACCGCATCGCCGTCATACCGGTGAGTTTGCCATCCATATCTTTTGTATCCTGTTCATATGCCCCACCCCGCATGCCCTCGCCTACAATATTTATAAATGCCAGCACTCTTGTTTGCGAAAGATCGATCACCTGTTTTTTAAACTGGGAAAAGTTACGCCACCCCGAACTACCGGCATCCACTATTGTGGTAACGCCATTTCTGAAAGTAAAAAGGTCGGGGATAACAGCCAGGTGTCCGTTACTGTAAGCGCGTTCGGCATCGGCACCATAAAATACATGCACATGCGCATCGATAAGTCCGGGTGTTACGTACAGGCCTTTGGCGTTGATGACCTGTGTTGCTTTTGTTGCATCGATGTTTTTTGCCACCCGTGCAATTTTGCCATCACTTACGGCAATGTCCATAACCTCATCAATATTGTTGCGGGCATCGATCAAGTGACCTCCTTTAATAACCAGATTGTAGGTCTGAGCCGATGCGATCTGCCACACATTTGCGAGAAAGAGAAAGATGTATAATTTGAACATGCTTTGAGTATTGGGGCGTGAATCGTGAATCGTGAATCGTGAATCGTGAATCGTGAATCGTGAATGGCCTCGCGATTGTTCAGATTTTTTTACGATCTGGCGGCGCCAAAACTAAACCCGATTGCCGATTGCCGACGTACGCCGCAAAGTTGCCGTTTGCCTTGTTTCCTCGTTGCCTTGCATTCCTAAAAGCCTCCCGCTTTCGACAATTCCTCCCTGATACGGGTTGCTACAATTTTTTCCTGTCCGGGTTTCAGCATCCAGACCGTAATGGTAATGCTGTTATCATTTACGCCGCCTATTTCGATGGAGGGATTGCCACCACGTAATTTCTCCTGCAGTTCCTTACCGGTTACATTTACTTTGGTTGCATCCCAGCTGATTTGTAAAGTAGGTGTAACGTTTCCAAGTGCCGGCACGGAGATACTGGTTGTTACACCTTTTACTGCCTTCGCGGCAGTATCGATTTGCGCTGTGGCTGTTTCCCACGCTTTCCATTCTTTATCGTGATCCTGTTGGATGTATTTTTCAAGCGCCACATACATACCCAGCACTTCTTCCTTGTTCACTTTAAACCCACGGCCAATATTAAATCCACGCGGCGGCATATGCAGCCGCGCAGCCGCAATGATCTCTTTCTTTCCCATCAGTAATCCCGCGCTTTGCGGACCGCGAATGGCCTTGCCGCCTGAGATCACCACGAAACTGAAACCCATATCATTGAACTTCCAAAGGTTCGACACGGGTGGCACATCGGCAGCAATGTCGATAGATGTGGGAATATTGTGTTTGCGGCCAAGCGCCACCCATTCTTCGTGTTGGATCTTTCCTTTATCGGCTTCGATATTAAGGAAGTGCAGCAGGGCCGTTCTTTCATTGATGGCCTGCTCTGCTTCGGCGGCGGTCTCTACATAAATTAATTTACAGCCGGTATTTTTGAGGGCATGATTGTATACAATATCATGTGCTTTCTGAATGATCACTTCCGACTTCATTCCCGTTCCTTCAAGGTGGGGCAACTGTTCAACTTTACGCAGGTCCATCCCGGTTAATATGCCGGCCAGCCCCAGCGTCATGCCGGCAAAGGCGCCCGATGTTACCACTGCTGCTTCGGAATGCACCAGCGCGGCGATCTTCCCGCCCACTTTATCCTGCAATTCATCGAGCATGCAAAATTCGGTGGCGCCCTGCTGTATGGCATTTACAACATAATCGTGCATCAGCGAACCGGTCATGGCCGTGTATGTGCCTGCGGCATTGATAAATGTGCGCACGCCCAGCTCTTTAAAAAGGTCTCGTTTTTCAGCAGGGGGCGCAGCGGCTTTGGCAGTTGAAAAGGGAATCAGCGCGGCACTGCCTGCCATGGGAACAAGTGAAAAATACCTGAGCAATGTTCTCCGTTGCATACAGTTAGTTTGTGGTTTGCGGAAATGGTTGGGCTGGATCACAAATGTTGGGTTGGGATCACTTTCCCGTTCATAGCTGGATTAACAAACGGACCGGGTATACAATAACCTGTTGGTACCACAGCAACACAGTGATAAGAGAATAAGAACTGTGATGTTGCGGTATATTTTTATAGTTTATGGTTTGTAGTTTATGGTTATGGCTCCCGAATATTCAGGCTTTTGCTAAAAATGGTAACCGCCCGAATTTCAAGGCAACTATAAACTATAAACCATAAACTTTATACATATGCAATGCAATCGATCTCTACCAATGAATCGCCCGGCACACCGCCTTTGGCAACTGCTACGGTAGTACGCACCGGCGGTTTCTTTCCAAAACGCCCTTTGTACACTTCATTCATGTCTTTATAGTCTTTGATATCGTCGAGGTACACATTCACTTTCAGCACCTTTTCCATAGAGGACCCGGCAGCGAGTAATTCTTTTTCGAGCTCTTTCAGTACGTGATCGGTGTGGGCTTTGATGTCGCCGGCAAAATGCGCGCCTTTGCCTGCAATGAAAACCAGTCCTTTGAATTTTGTGGCGCCTGAGAAAAGGGGCACATCCTGGTCATCAACAACATTATATACGTCCTTTTCTTCTTTTGTATCGGTTGCAGGAGCAGCGCTTCCCGCTTTTGCAAACAACCCTAACCCTACAGTTCCGGCAACAGTGGCAAACAATTTTTTGAGTGCGTTTCTTCGTTGACTGATCATGCGCAATTTCTTTAAGTGTTAGTGATGGCGAATGAGCCCGGAAGCTGTCGGTTTACAGCCCGAAATTTTCGGTGAAGATCCATTCACCGGCAGCAAGCCTGGCAATAAATACAGATTGAATTACTCATCTAATTTAGGCCCATTCTCGAAACTTGCAAAAAATAATTGCAAATAATTTGCACTAAAAACCAAGAATTTTATTTTCACCCGCATTTTACTGGCCTGAATAGTTCAGAAATCCGCAAAATTTGCAGCATTCCGCCGTCGCCCCATTCGGCACCGGTAACCATTCATGGCCTTTCATACCCGAATCCTCTCCATCATCTGCCATCCGGTTTCCTGACCTGTCTTATCAGTTAGCCAGCAGCGCATTGCCTGTTTTTATTTCTCTCATTCATTTCTCAGGTTCTATATCATAATTTTGCTTCCGCTCTTCATTAGCGATCCCTTCTCATATCAACATGCCTTTCTCCACTCAGTTGTAAACCAATCCCCAATCAAAATGCCTGCTTTTCCCAATCTGTCCAACGATAATTCAACCCGGCATTCGACAGGTTCACCCGGGTAACTGACTTTTCCAGTCGATCCAATGGTACGTCAACTCAACATTTGACACGTTCACCCGGGTAACTGACATTCCCAATCGATAGTATGCTTTGTCAGCTCATTCTTTCATTTCACCTTATCGTTTTCAACCTGTCGCCGGTTGAAATAATGCTTCTTTCAATCAATTTGAGGCCTCGTCAAACCGGCGAATGGCTTCTGCAAATCAGGTTCATGCTTTCACCAATCAGTATGAGGCCTTCACCAACCGGGTTTATGACGCTACCGGTTGGGTTATAGCGATCACCAACCGGTTTTTTATTTCACCAGGTCAGATTTTGACATTACCAAAAAAGTAATAGCCATCTCCAACCGGGGAAATGACATTTCGTGTGAGGTTATTGCTATAACCGATGGTGAAAAAGCCACTACCGGTCCGGAATTCATCGCTGACGACACCATACTGGCTTCTTTCTGATCTGTGTTTGCGAATACCTGAGCGGGTGGGTCAAAAACCTAAATGGTTCCGTCAAAAACCGAACTGGTAATGCACAAAAAACAACCGGACAGGTGAAAACCTGCGTTGGCAACGTCAAAAATTAACCAGTAAAGTCGCTTACCCGGCCAGCCCTTTCAAATACCCGATCGGCAATGTGAAATGTTGATTTGGTTAGTGAAAAACGAATGGGGATTTTAAAATAAGCATTACAGAAAGACACCGGCCAGTAAGCGTCACATACAATTCAGGATAGAGCAGGACAATGTAACAGCTGCAATTAAGTAACATTGATCAAAGATTGCAGTAACTGAAACAGTGTGCACTAAACGATTGCCAATAACACCATTCCATAATTAATTGCCATGCGAAATTTTGCTTCACGCTATCGCAAAGCTATCGCCTTTGCGGTTCTTCTTTTCCTGTTTACCCATTCATTTACTGTTTCCCATGCTCAAACACTTGCTTTTCCCGGCGCTACCGGTTTCGGGCGCTTCGCCAAAGGGGCAAGAGGTGTGGCATCACCATCGGTATATGTAGTTACCAATTTGAACGACAGCGGCGCCGGTTCCTTTAGGGAAGCCGTTAGCACACCCGGCCGTTTTGTGGTTTTTGCCGTTGGCGGAATCATTAACCTCGCCACAGATGTTCTTGTAGCACCGAATGTAACCATTGCCGGACAAACAGCGCCGGGTGATGGCATTGTGCTTTTCAACAAACGGGTAACCTTCACGGGCGCCAATAATACGATCTGTCGTTTTTTGCGCATCAGGCTGGGCGCTACCGGTAACAGCGGTAAAGACGCTTCAGGTTTAGCCAATGGCGCCAACATCATCTTCGATCATATGTCGTTCAGCTGGGGCATGGATGAAGTGTTCTCCATCAACTGGGACAACAAAGGTACCGCGCCCGACAGCATCACCATTCAAAACTCCATCATTGCACAGGGCTTACACCGCGAGAACCACTCTGCAGGCGGGTTGATACAAACGCCTGACGGCGGTAAAGTAAGTTTGATCAGGAACCTGTACATCAGTAATAAAACGCGCAACCCCAAAGTAAAAGGGGTGAATGAATTTGTAAACAATGTCGTATACGACTGGGGCAACGGCAATCGCCTTGGCGATAACTTTAACTATGGCTGGTCGGCCGATGCTTACATCATGGGCGGCTCTTCCGGTGTTTCGGAAGTGAATATCATCAACAACTATTTCATGGGCGGGCCATTGACGCCACCCACCAAAACAACACCGTTCTCGCGTGGTACCGGCACCTTCTACCTGTACGGTTCAGGTAATTACTTCGATAATAACCAGAATGGTATTTCCGATGGCGCGCCGGTTCCTTACGATACCATTGGTTATCCCGGCATTGCGCCTGACGGTTTTAAAACGCAACCCTTCCCTTACCCGCAGGCAAATCCCGCGTTCACCGCAGAGCAGGCCTATGCATGGGTGATCGACAGCGTGGGTGCAAGCTATCCCCGCCGCGACCAGGTAGATTCATTGCTGGCCGAAGAAGTTCGCTCGCGCGGCACAAAAGGGTATTATGTATATCGCGAGAGTGACCTGCCATTTACCAATGGCGGGGTTGGAACCGTTTTCAATGCACCGGCGCCGTTAGATTCAGACAACGATGGTATGCCCGATAGCTGGGAAGAAGCGCATGGTCTGAACAGGAATAATGCACAGGATGCCGTAGCGTATAATGCAACCTACCCTCAATACCTGAACATTGAAGTATACATCAATACGCTTACCGGTACCCCACCCGCCGATTTTATAAAACCGCCCACCAATGTAACATTAACCGCTTCCACTTTTGAATTGCCTGCGCCTCACAGCAAAGTAGATATACAATGGGCCGACAATGCAAACAATGAAGATCATTTTGTACTGGAACGCTCGGCCGATGGAGTGAACTATTTCGCGATTGCACAGCCCGCAGCCAATGCAACGGGTTACAGCGACAGCACCAACCTTACCCCCAATACAACTTATTATTACCGGTTAAAAGCAGCGAATGCAACGGGTGTTTCTTCCTACAGCACACCGGTTACGACAAAAACGCCGCCGCTCCCCTCTGCCCCGGCAGCAGCCTCGGCGCCGGTTCCCTCAAATGGTAATCAATATGTAGAAATAACCGCCGGCGCGGTTACCTTAAAATGGACCGGCAGCAGCAATACTGCCACTTACGCCATTTATTTCGGTACCGATACCGGCAACCTGGTAAAAAAAGCGGAGATCCCGTATGCAGCCAATGCCTCGTACAGTGTTACCGGTGTCACCGATTTTGTAACGTATTACTGGCGCATCGATGCTATCAATGCCAAAGGCACTACTCAGGGAACGTTATGGCAGTTCAGAACCATCAAAAACTTTCCATTGGGTCTGGTGGGCCACTGGAGCTTCGATGAAACCGAAGGCCGCCAGGTAACCGATTCATCGCTTTACCAGAATCATGGCGTGCTGGGCCTTGACGACGATAACCAAAACATTCGGGTAGCCGGTAAAATAAATAATGCGCTTGACTTTGCAACCGCCGATCCTGATATGTACGTGGTGAATGTTCCGCACCAGGACCACCTGTACCTTGACAAAGGTTCTTTCTCCTTATCGTTCTGGATGAAGGCCGATGCTACGTTGTTGCCAGCCGATAACTCAACCAGCGCTTACCTGTTGTGCAAGGGTTCCATAACGCGCAATGCCGCAACCGGCGCAACCGGTAAACGCTTCGACATAGAATTCAAAAACAAACAACTTCGGTTTGCCATCGACGACGATAACGACGCCAATGGTGGCGGTAAAGACGAACTACAGGCCGATGGTACGCCGTTCTTTACCGGTAACTGGGTGCATGTGACCACTATTCGCGATACCACGGCCAAAAGATTGCGGTTGTACATGAACGGCGCACTGGTGAAGGAAACTACTATTTCAAAAGCCAAAGCCGGCATTGGAGAAGCAAGTGATCTTATTATAGGAAACATCGGCGCGCTTGAATTTTTATCCACGGCCAACAAACCCGCTCCCTATAAAGGCATGCTCGATGAGTTGAAGATCTATAACTATGCGCTCAGCGCCGATGAAGTGCTTGGCCTGTACCACACCAGCCCGCTGCCATTGCAACCCTACAGTCCATCCATTGCCAATGGCGCCGCACTGGAAGGGTATGGCGACAGCCTGCGCATTACCTGGAAAGGCGGTTTGAAAACCAATAAGTACAAACTATATACCGGCGCCGATTCGGGCAACCTCGCATTTGTTGCAGATGTGCCCCTGAGCAACCCTGGCTTTACCGCACGTGATCTTACCGCAAAAACAAATTATTACTGGCGGGTAGATGCTGAAGGCGATGCCGGTATTACGCGGGGCGCTACCTGGTGGTTCAGGGCGGTATCACCCAAAGGCATGACGGGCCACTGGAAATTCGATGAAACCAGCGGCGCCATCGTTGCCGACAACAGTAACTATAATCATAACGGTAATATCGTAAATATGCCTGAAGCAACATTTACCCCCGGTAAATCGGGTAACGGGTTGCAATACCTTAACCCGGTTGCAGGCAGTGCGGTGAATGTGGCAAATGCCGAACACCTGTTGTTCGATGCCAATTCGTTCACCGTTTCATTATGGGTAAAGCTCACCAGCGGCAACAGCAATTATAATTCAGGAAAAGATTGCTACCTGATCCATAAAGGACAGTTCACCGATCCCGGCGGAAAATGGTATGGCATTCAACTGAAGGATAGCACGCTTACATTTGCCATCGATGATGCATCGGCCAAAAGCGATATAGGCGTTAGCCTTAAAAAAGCTACGGCATTTAATATCTTCAACAACAACTTCTCACATTTAGTTGCCGTCAAAGATACCGCCGCCCGGCAGATCAGGTTATATATCAATGGCGTACCTGCCGGTTCAAAAACCTATTCAACCAACGGCACCATAGGTAAAGCCACTCCTTTATTGATAGGCAATTCACCCGAGAATAAGCCCTTTCACGATATCATGGATGATGTGCGTTTGTACAACTACGCATTGACGCCTGCAGAGATCGCCGGCCTGTACAGTGATACCGTACCGCCAACTGTCATAACCAAAAACATCACTGTTACTTTGGTAAATGGTACTGCAAGCATAACCGCCGGCGATATCAACGATGGCTCGTTCGACCAATACGGTATTCAGCAATTACTGGTTGATAAAGACACATTTACCTGTACTGATATTGGAGAGAACGAAGTTCAGTTAACGGTGATCGACTCAAACAATAACCGCGCATCGGCCAGCGCCATTGTTACTGTTATCGGCTCTATACCGGCGCCGGACATTAAGGTTAGCCGCATGAGCCCGGTATATACCGGCGCCGATCTTAATACTATTTACCTCGGTTATGGCGGCCAGCAATTGAGATTGACCGCTGCCAATGCAACGCCTGCACAGTTCAGGTGGACGCCGGCTACAGCCCTGAACGATTCTACAATTGCCAACCCGGTATTTACCCCAACCCAGGCCGGTGAATACAGCTATACGGCAAAAGCGACAAATGCGTATGGCTGCACCGCCACCGCTTCCGTAAACCTGCATGTAAAAGATGTGCGCTGCGGCGGCAGGGAACAAAAGGTAACCGTATGTTATCGTGGCTATGAACTTTGCGTAAACAAACTGGCAGTACCAATTCTGCAATTGATCGGCGGCCGGTTGGGCCATTGCGCAACCAACAGTGGAGGCAATGCACGCGCCGCAACCAACGAACATCAGCCACAGGCCATCATCGATGCGCAACAAAAATTCATTATTTACCCAACACCGGCCGGCAACCAATGCACCATTGCGTTCACACTGAACAAACCGGGGAAATACCGCATTGAATTGTACAATACACAAGGCCGCCTGGTGCAGGTAGCAGGTACCGGCGAAACAGCCGCCAATCAATTAGTCAGCTACCCGGTGAACACCAACCGGCTCGGCAGCGGGGTATATTTTGTAAAACTGGTTACTGCTGCAGAGGTACGCGTTAAACAGTTGATCATTCAGCGATAGATTATACCCCCAATCAAACAATTTTTATGTTCCCCCCACTGGAGAGCCTGTCCCGCACCCGTCGGGAGGGCAAGGGGGAAGGCAAAAAAAAGGTGACCCCGATGTGGAGGGGTCACCTTTGGTTTTTCATATTATAAGTTCAGCTTGTGGTTTAAAGTAGCCATTTAATTAGTGATGGCTACAGATAAGGCATTCGTCCACCGCTAACAAAACGTTCAGACTAACCAGAAATAAAGCTGACCTTAACCAGTACAGGATACACGGGCTACTATATATTGGCGTTATCATGGGTTTTTCATGGTATAATAAGATCACTCAGTTCTGACAGCAGCATGCAATGCCCTGCCAGCACCGGTTTAAGTAATTGGAATATATTTAGATTGTATTGGCCTGTAAGGCGCCTGCTGCAATGTTCAATTGCAGTTAAAATAAAAAACCTGGTATACGAATTAGGGCGGGGTGTGTAATTACAAAACGTATAAACCGGGGAATCTTGTAGTGTATCTTACTGAATGGTTGAGAACTGATAAGGCAGGAAATGCAGGTTTAATATCAAAGCGTAAAAGAATAATTAAGGTAATTGGGTAGTCAAAAGTAAAATAATTTTTCAAATAAAAAATTTTTCAACTATAATACTTGAAAAAAAATTAATTGTTTTTGTTAAAGACGTTTAACCGTACATCGCTTCTACCCTTCAATTTCATTGGTAAACGGCTCTGATACAGTTATTGATAACCCTGATCAAGTAATGTATAAAAGCGACAATTGTGTACGAAGCCGACATAGCCTCCCTATAAAAAACGGTGAGTTACCCTGGAAAGGATAACCCACCTATGACCTGTAGAAAAAGAGCATTGTGACTGGAGTTACTAATCTTCATGCCCTATTATTTGCCGGGATCTGATCCCGGTTTATTATCAGCTGTTAACTTCTTTTCAAGTATTGAAATATATTGTTGCGCATCTTTATTATCCGGGTCAATAGCCAGGATCTTCTTCAAATTCTCGGTAGCCGTTTTATAATCTTTTACCTGGTTGGTTTCATAAGCTGCGAGGTAACCATAGGCTTCTATCAGCCACTTCTTGTTCGTTTTATTGGTGGTGTCTTTTTCAATAAGGGTGATGAGCTGGTTGTACCAGGGAATGGCCGCGCCTTTTTCCATGGTTGAATCCATGAGGGAGTTGGTACGGGCACGCCAGTAGTAACCAAAAGCCTGATCGGGATATTTCTGAATATAGGTACCAAATACCGTATCGGCCTGTACATATGATTCGCCTTTGAAATTGGCTATTCCCCAGTTGAACAGATCGATGTTGGTGGCTTTTGGATTATCCTGGTAATACATACCCAGCCATTGCGCCTGGTTCACGTAATCTTTTTTGTCTTTGTGCAGGTCGGCCAGCTTCCTGTACAGTTGAAATCTTTCAGGTTTGTCTTTTATTTTATCTGCTGTTTTCTGATAATAAACGATCGCAGAATCTTCTTTACCTTCTATACCTGCATACAGATCGGCCATGATCTCAAAATCCTTTGCAACAAAATTGCTGTCCACCTCTTTTGCAAAATACCTGTTCATACTTGCCATGGCGTTGGCTGAATCTTTAAGGCCGAGGTAACTATATGCCATCAATTTATGAAGGCGGGGCATGGAGTCGCCATTATTTTTAGCCATCAACTGCTGCGCTTTGGCAATGGCCTCCTGGTATTGTTTGTTCAGGTACAACAGATCGGTGTACAGTACATCATTATCCTTCTTATTATCGCTTTTGGCAACGTATTGCTGAAAATACTGCATTGCCTTTTGCGGCTCGGTGAAATAATAATGATAATACAATTCATAAAGGGCGGGTGCATAACTGCTATCTGCGGCCAGCGCCTCGTTAAAATGCTTCAGGTACATTTCGGGGTTCTTCTGCGACACGAAGATTTTCCCGATGCGGTACATGGCAGCGGCATGCTGTTTGTCTCTACCCAGCGCTGCAGTATACATTTTGTATGCTTCGGAGCCATTGCCCAGCTTGCGATTGGCATCGCCCATCATTACATACAGGGCAGCTTCTTTTTTGTTGCGGTCGATGGCCCTGTCGAGCAACTGAACGGCATATGCCGCATCGCCGGTTTTGGCATCGATATGTGCATTGGCTACCGCCGACAGGATATCGGGATTTTTATTACGGGTTTTATCCAGCGCTTTGTCGAAATAGAAGCGGGCGCTGTCCTTGTTCCCATTGTGCAACAATACACTTCCGTAAGCAACCTGGTAAAAAGGTTGCTCTTTAACATCGGGTACGGCTTGCAATAAAATATCTTTTGAGGAAGCGGGATTGTCTGACTGCAAATTTGCCTTTGTAAGCAGATACCAGGCCTCTGCATTGGCAGGTTCTGTTTTTACAATTTGTTGCAGTTGTTCCGTCGCCGCCTTATAGCGTTCGTAATAGATCATTTTTTTTGCGTCCTGCACAGTTTGTGCGGAAGCGCCAAGCGAGATCATAGCGCAGAATAGTGTGACTGGGCCTTTTTTCATCAGCATATCTTTACAACTTTTAAATTAGGGTTGTCAAACTTATTTTACAGGAATTAGGCACTTGTTAATTCAGAATTAGAAGTCCATTAGAAGGCCGGATAACCCGGGCGGGCAACATTGGCCGGGCGGTATTTTGCTATTTTTTAAGGATAGGAATTGAAATTGTAACTTAGCGCTTATAACATCGATTCAGCCCTTATTGTTATTTGCAATTTGCGTGTACCAGTACACCGTAATAAAAGTATATGGAAGAAACGAAGATCCTGATCATTGAAGATGAACAAAAGATTGCCGACACGCTGAATGTGGGGCTTACCGAGAACGGCTACTATGTTGAAGTGGCCTATGATGGTAAAATAGGCGAACGGCTGTTCTTTGCACACGATTTCAACCTGGTGATCCTTGATATAAACCTGCCGGGCCTCAATGGTTACGAGCTCACGAAGATCATCAGGGCCCGCAATACCCATATACCTATCATCATGCTTACCTCGTTAAGCACCCTGAACGATAAGATAGAAGGTTATGACGCCGGCGCCGACGATTATATAGTTAAACCATTCGAGTTCAGGGAACTGCTGGTTAAAATACGGGTACTGCTCAAACGCACTATGAACCAGCAGGTACCGGTTGGCAACTTACTAAAAGCGGCCGACCTTACCATGAACCTCGACAGTAAGGAAGTAAGGCGGGGAAATGATGTAATAAGTTTAACCGCTAAAGAATTTCAGCTGCTTGAATACCTGTTACGCAACAAGAACAAGGTGGTATCAAGAGCGGCCATTGCGGTGAACGTGTGGGATATTGATTTCGATACCAACACCAATATCATCGACGTATACATAAGTTATCTGCGTAACAAAATCGACAAACCCTACGAGCAAAAACTGATACAAACACATGTAGGCATGGGTTATATTTTAAAGGAAAACGAACACTGATGCCCGTTAAACTGCGCATAACATTGTTATTCTGCCTGATAGTATTCTTTATTCTGGCCATGGTATGCGTAACCGCTTATTATTTCTCCTATACCCAACGCCAGCAGAACATCCGTACCCGGTTAACGAACCGGGCCATTACCCTTGCCCGGTTCCTGGGGCAATCACAGGTATTTGACCAGAACCTCATTCGCCGGATCGACTCCTCTACCATGCTGGCGATGAAAGATAAAACCTTTCAGGCCTATGATTACCTCAACAAAAAGATCTATAGTTATATCGATGCGCCGGATGATACCATCACGATCGACACCTCCATCCTGGATGACGCCCGCGTAAAAGGCTCTATTTACTTTCAAATAGGGCATAAGGAAGCCGTGGCATACCATCACGTTACTCCCAACTCGCGTATTGTGGCCATTACTGCCGCCTACGATGAAGAGGGAAAGAATAAGCTCAGGCAGTTGCGAAATATCTTATGGTTCAGTTTTTTATCAGGCATCATCATTACATTTTTGGGCGGTTATTTCTTTTCCGACCGCCTGATGCGGCCTGTGCGCAAAATAGCGGATGACATCAATGATATCTCAGCCCATAATCTCTCGGGCCGCATAAGCACCGGCGATGTAAAGGACGAATGGCATTACCTGTCGGAAACCCTCAACCGCCTGCTGGGCCGTTTGCAGGACAGCTTTGAAACCCAACGCCGTTTTGTATCCAATGCCTCGCACGAACTTTCTACCCCGTTAACTGCCATCTCGAGCCAACTGGAAGTATCGCTGCAAAAGAACCGGGAAGCCGGGCAATACCGGGTTGTGATGGAATCGGTGTACCAGGATGTACGTCATTTAAGTAAACTAACCCAAACCCTGCTTGAATTTGCACAGGCTTCGGGCGACCCCGGCGGGCTGAATATCTTACCGGTACGAATGGATGAAATACTGATGAGCCTTCCCGCCGAGATCAAAAAAAGCAATCCCGACTACCTGGTGGTATTGTCGTTTGACGATATGCCCGCCGAAGAACAAAAACTGATCGTGTTCGGCAATGCAGAACTCTTATTTACCGCCATTAAAAATATTGTTTCCAACGCCTGCAAATATTCCAACGATCACAAGGCCGTCATTAAACTGAAGGCAGCGCCCGATACAATTTCCATTACCATCACCGACCGGGGCATGGGTATCCCTCAGGAAGAATTGAAATATATCTTTCAACCCTTTTACCGGGTAAATACTACAAGCCAGCAGTCGGGCTTCGGCCTGGGGCTGTCATTGGCCAACCGCATAATCAAACTGCATAAGGGCACTATTTCGGTAAGTTCCACCCCCGGCCAGGGAACCGAATTTGTGATCATCGTGCCTACGGCAAAATTCTAATACACTTCTAACCCACTATTAATTACTCAATAACAGGCAGGGGATAAATTGCATAGGAAAGAACCGCTTCAAATGAAACTTAGACGTCCAGTATTTACATGTCTGCTTGCGTTTATTACAATGCTCGTAGCTGTAAGCGGTTGCCTTTTCAAACAAACCATTGACTATAAATGGGCAAACAGAGAACTCATATTACAAAACGATTCATTAAAAGGGGTTGTAATTGAGCTTACCCGTAAGATCGACACAACTAAACCGGCCGCTTTGCCATTACCTCCCGTACCCCGAAAAAAATGATCACAACAGGGCCTCATGATTACAAATATTCTAATCCCTACAGACTATAGCGAGGCATCCTTTAATGCATTGGAAACTGCGATTGTTATAGCGAAAAGAAATAATGCGTCATTACAGATCGTGCATATAGATGATACGGCTTATACACCAGAAGAAACATACCCGATAAAAAATGCCACTCAAATCGGGCACGCCATCGCAGACAATATAAAACAACGGCACGGGATTGAAACAACCGTATTTTTCAAGGAAGGATTTATTGGACCAACCATTGCAAAACTTGCACTCGAAATGAAACCCGACCTGGTTGTCATGGGCGCTTATGGCGCTTCAGGGCACCGGGACTACTTCATTGGGTCTAACTCATATTACACCATAAAACATGCCTGCTGCCCGGTACTGATCGTACCTGAAGGCAAAAGATGGCAGGATTTCAACAAAGTGCTTTTCCCCATAAGACCCACATTGGGCGGATTTAAAAAATACCAGTACATCAGCGACCTGGTCATCAAGATCTACCCCGATTGTAACTTTGAACTACTGGGTATTTCCATCGACAGAAAAGACCAGGATGTAAAACAGGTATCGGAAATCGCCGATGAAATGAAAAGCACCTGGAAGAATGCCGTACAATACGCCGTAAGCTATAGTTTCGGAAAAAATATTGCCGAAGAAGTACTCGACAAAGCCGATAAAACGGCGCCCGACATGCTGGTAATTTCTTCAACAGTTGATGTTGCCAACAAACAATTCTTTATCGGGCCCTTTTCCCAAAGGATCATCAACCACGCAAGAATGCCTGTGTTATGCGTTTTCAGAACGCCCGATAATTGATCATCAATTTCTGACATCATAAATCTTTCTGGCAAAGAATGACAGCGGTAACCCGATCGCAATGATCAGGATGCCGGTGGCAATAGCTGCTTTATCAAAATGAAAGGTGGCGCGGGGGATCTTTGTCAGCGGCAGCACCAGCAGGTTCATTACCACGAAAATGACTATACCATAAACGATTGCGGTAAGCGCCATGCTTTTCCTCATTATTTTCAAATGAGGATACAACAGGAAGAAGAGGATGGTAAAACTGTACGCGATTATAAAATGAAATAGCAAACCCAGCAATGGCATTTCCCGGCCGCCGGTAAAAGCCGGCTTACCTACAGCAGCACTGGCAATAAAACGCAACACGATGCCGGGAGCGGTTCCCCGTACAATATAAGCATGTAAACAGGCCGATAGTATATCGAGGCTTCCCACCAGCAGGCCTACCCGGGCAATTGTTTTCACCAGCGGTTTTGTATTTTGTTGCCGGAGCCCCGGAACAGGTTGAACGGTTGTCATGGCAGCTGCATTTGGTTGAATGCTGAATGTATGGAAAGGGCGTTTTTCAATGTAAATTTTTCAACGAAATGCAGTATTGTACCTACAAAAAGCAAGTTATTCAGTTGTTCAGTTATTGAGTTCAGGGCCAGGTTACCAACTGAATAACTCACTAACTTAATAACTTTTTCATGATTCAAGCGCTGCCATTACCTGTTCCTTATAACTTCTTCCAATCGGAATTTGTTTACCACTTATCTCCACATCCGTAGCAGAAAAAGCATCGATCTTGTTCCTGGCCACCAAAAACGAACGATGAATGCGCAGAAAACCGTTCCGCGCCAGCATTTCTTCAATTTGCCCTAACTGTAATTTGGTAAGAATGGCCCTGTCTTTTGTAGTTATCCTTATGTATTCCTTCAGGCTTTCAATAAAAAGGATCTCATCTATATACACCTTCACGCGTTTCTTGCCCACATTAAAGAACAGGGCGGCCCGTTCCATAACCGCTGCCGGCGCTATAACCGGCACATCGGCCGTATCCCTGTCTTTCAGCTTGTTAACCGCCATCACAAAACGATTGAATTCTATTGGCTTCAACAGGTAATCAACCACATTCAATTCATATCCCTGCAGCGCATATTCCTGGTAGGCAGAGGTAATGATGATATGCGGCGGTTTCTTCAAAGCTTTAATAAAATCAAGCCCCTTTAATTTCGGCAGGTGAATATCGAGGAACACCAGGTCGACCTTTTCTTTCTGCAACACGTCCATAGCATACAACGCATCGGTACAAATGCCTTTTAAATGCAGAAAGGGCACCTGTGCAACATAATCTTTCAGCACTTCTGCCGCCAGTGGTTCATCTTCAACAATAATACAGTTATACCTGTGCATAGCTGGTTAAATTTATAAATAGCCGTACCGAAAACGTACCTGGTTCATTCTGCAGCTGCAGATCATATTCACTGTACATAAGCTCCAGTTGCCGGCGTACGTTGCGCAACCCGATATTATCGCGTATTTCGGTTGTTGTATTGTCTTCCTTGGTGTTCTCTATCTTAAAGGTAAGCCGCCCCTGCTGTAATTGCACGTCGATGCGGATAAAAGAATCGAAACGGCTTTCACTGGCGCCATGTTTGAACGCATTTTCAACAAAAGGCAGTAAAAGCAATGGCGCTATCCTGTTCGTGGGGTCGTCTATTTCGCGATGAAAGCGAACGGTAAGCCGTTCGTAACGCATTTTCTCCAGTGCTATATAGTCATCAAGTACTTTTAATTCATCGGCAATGGTGATCACATTTCTTTTTGATCCATATAAAATAAAACGCAACAGTTTCGATAACCGCATCACCACTTCCGCAGTATGTTCAGATCGTTTGCGGGCAAGCGCATAAATATTATTGAGGGTATTGAATAAAAAGTGGGGATTGGTTTGGTTACGCAGGAATTGTAATTCCGCTTCCAGCTTTTCTTTAATGAGATTTTTTTCGCGTTCGCGGGCAGCCAGTTGTATTCGAAGTAGTTTCAGTGTAATGGCAATACCGGAAACAAAGCCGGTATCCATAACAGCCAGCAACACACCGAGAAGATGAAAAAGCGGGCGTTCTTTCAACACGCCGGCGTAAATAACCGGGTTGATGTAGTAAACGAAAACGACGCGGTAAAAAATGATGGTAATTATGGCAGCGGCAATAACCTGCAAAATGACCAGGTGCAATTTCAGCATTCCCTGAATGACCTGTTTGATGGCTACGTACAGCACATAATACGTAAACAGCATTTTGGGAACCACGGCCGCAACCGCAGCTTTAAACGCCAGCCAGAATTGTACATTTTCAGGTATGTTCTTTAAGGCAGGGCCCACCCAAACAAATTCAAGTACGGTATCCTGCAACAGGTACACCAGCCAGAAGGCACTATGCAGCAGCACTCTTTTCATAGTACCCTAAAAATCGCGAAAATGCCCCTATTTTAATAAAAACCCAACGAACGGCAGGTTGGAAAGTACAGAAAGCTGGTTGCAGGTCACAGGTTACAGGCTACATGTTGGGTAACAAAGCCACTATTATTCTAACAACCCTGCAACAACCAGTAAACCAGTACAAAAACGATAATGGTTCCCAAACAGCCGCCACCCCATTTCCAGGCGGCATA
>CBIHPC010000094.1:0-19745 GCA_966211305.1 uncultured Niastella sp. | reverse complement strand
CACGATTCACGATTCACGATTCACGATTCACGATTCACGATTCACGATTCACGATCAGCATTCTCCTAAAAAAATAATAACTTACTTATTCAACTCGCTGCTATGCGCAAGTGGTTACTCATATCATACGTGCTTCTGATGCATTTACTGGTGCATGGCCAGGCTATTCCTTTTTCTTTCCGCAATCTGAGCATCAATGAGGGGCTTTCTCAAAGCAGTGTGGTTGATATAGCCACCGATGATGCGGGTTTTCTTTGGCTTGCTACGCAGGACGGCCTCAACCGGTACGATGGGCGCGAACTGGTGATCTTTAAAAAGAACTTCGACGATATTACCCTTACAACCGGCAGCCGCCTGGGAAAGATCGTGAACGGACTGAATAACTCCCTGTGGCTGATAACCAGTGGCGGCCGCCTCGAAAAACTTGATCTCTATAATGAAACGTTTACTCCTTTTCGCTGCATCGGCGCCGATAGCATTCAGCTTCCGCCTGTAAGTTGTGTATATCACGATTCATCAAATGTGTTATTGATTGCCGCCGAAAACGACAGGTTGTACTATTACGATCTCAACACCAATAAAGTAAACGGCGTGCCGATGCACGCTGTGCAGGCTATTTTTAAAGACAGTGATAACATATTCTGGTTGCTTACGAAGAGAGGATATGCGACGGTAAGAATGAAGAATAGCCGGTTCGATGTGGGCGCGCCGGAGAACGGAGGCGTACATCCGTCAGGGATCCCTGATACCGGTCTTACAGATGTGTCGTGCAGCACTATTGATGAAGATAAGTCACATACCTTATGGTTAGGTACTTATGGGAACGGGTTGTATACAAAAAAGAAAGGCGAAAAAAAATTTGTATCCTTCACCGGCTATAGTGAGCAGGCACAGCTGCCAGCCAATCTGGTGATTGAATCGATAAAGGCCGGCGCGGCAGGCCAGGTTTGGGTGGGCACTTATGGGAACGGGTTATATGTGATCGATCAGGTAAAAGCGACGATCACGCATTATGTGGTCAATAAAAAAGATCCGTTCTCCCTGAGTTATAATGATGTGTTGTGCATCAGGGAAGATAAACAGGGCGGTATCTGGATAGGGACCGATGGCGGCGGTGTAAGCCATTACGATAAACGGCTGAACAATTTCGCCATGCTTACCAATAGCAATGTGCCCGATGATATTTCTATTGAACAGGTAAGGGCCATTACCACCGACCGGCAGGGCAACGTTTGGATCGGCACCAGCAGCGCCGGGCTAACCTTTGCCAACAGCCGAAACAATACATTTGAAACCTGGCACTTTCCGCCGGCGCCGAAAGCGCAGGGTAATTACGACCGCGTTGTGTCGCTGTATACCGATGCACAGGGCGATATATGGGTAGGAACCCAGGGTAATGGATTGCTGGTAATAAATGGGGTCACCAGGAAAGTAAAAACGCGGTTCTACCCTTATGGCGATAAGAAGCGCCATATTCCCGATCATACCATCTGGTGTATATTACCGGCACCAGGCAACCAGGTATGGGCCGGTACCCGAAACAGCGGTTTGTGTTTGATAGATAAACAAAATGGACTGGTCAAAAATTATTCAAACTACACGTCCATTAACCGCACGCTCGAGAACAATGTACGCTCGCTTACCCTCATCGATGATTCCACGCTTTGCATAGGTTTTGAAAAAAAAGGCATTCAGTTCCTGAATATGAATACCGGTAATTTGTTTGTAAAACCGAACCCTGCGATCGATAGTTTGATCGCCGGCGGAACCATTTTCAAATGCATCTGGTACCGGCATCCCATGTTATGGATAGGAACGCTGGGGCGGGGTATGGTCGGTTGCAATATGGGTACCGGTGAAACCTATCCGATCGATGATCAAATGGGTTTGCCAAACAATACAGTATATGGCATTCTGCCCGATGAAAATAATTATTTGTGGTTAAGCACCAACAGGGGCATCTGCCGTTTTGTTCCGCCCGCTGATCTGAAAATGGTGAACCGGTCGAATTTTACGGTTTTTCTTGCCCAGGATGGTTTGCAAAGCAATGAGTTCAATACCGGCGCTTATCATAAAGCAGCCGATGGCAGGTTATTGTTTGGCGGCATTAACGGGCTTACCATTTTTCACCCCGAACAGATAGCGCTTTCGAATTTATCTGCCCGGGTGGTAATTACCCAGGCCATGGTGAACAACCAGCCGCTGGTGAGTGATACCGGTATGGCTTATAAAAAGATCCTGCATTTGCCATATAGTCAAAACGCGGTCTCCTTTAATTTCTCCGCCCTTGATTTTGTGGCCCCGCGCCGTTTCAACTATTACTACCAGTTATCGGGTTACGATACCAAATGGATTGATGCCGGCAACAGAAACTATGTGGCCTACACCAACCTGCCGCCGGGCCGTTATGTGTTTAAAGTAAAGGCGGCCCTGCAATTGCCCGATAACAGCCCGGTCACTGAACTGGTGATTATTATAAATCCGCCTTTCTGGCGAACGGCCTGGTTCCTTGTTTTATGCGTACTGGCGCTTGCCGGTATCTTATATGCCATTTACCGGTACCGTATAAACCAGTTATTGAGCCTGCAAAAAGTGCGCAACAGAATAGCTACCGATCTGCACGATGATATTGGCACCACGCTTACCAACATCAGTATCCTTTCTGAGTTAAGTAAAAAGAAATTGTTACAGAAAGAAGAGGCCGGCACTTTTCTCGATCGTATTGCAGAGGAGGTGCATAATTCAAGCCAGGCCCTCGATGACATTGTGTGGAGCATCAATACCAGCAACGATACGCTGGAGCAAACCGTGGCGCGCATGCGCCGGTATGCGGCCGAAGTGTTCGATGCCGCCAATATAGTTTATTCGTTACAGCTCGATGAGCAATTTGAAAAGTACAAGCTGAACATGGAACAGCGGCGCGATTGTTTTCTGATCTTTAAAGAAGCCATCAATAATATTTACAAACATGCCAGTGCCAAACGGGTTGAAATAAAAGTGTGGATAGAGAAAGGGCATTTGCATATGAACATTTGTGATGATGGAAAAGGTTTTGATACAACCACCATTACGCATCGCAACGGCATCAAGAACATCAATAACCGCATTGAAAAATGGAACGGGAGCATTACGATGAGTTCGGTAAAAGGCGAGGGAACGGTGACGAAGGTCAGTTTTCCGCTAAGCTAGCGGGGAACGGCTGGTGGCTGGTATTCCCCACCCGCCTTACCCCAAATGAGCGATATAACTTAGTGGAAGAACATAATTACATTTGTATATGCCAATAAAAATCGTTTTGTTCGAAGATAACGACCGCTTGCGCGAATCGCTGGCCTACCTGCTCAAAATGAACGGGTACGATGTGGTGGGGGATTACAACCATTGTTCCGATGCGGCGAACATAGCCCGGGTATACCTGCCCGATGTGGTGCTGATGGATATTGACATGCCCGGCGATAATGGCATAAAAGGAGTGCGATGGATCAAAGAGGCGCGTCCGCAAACCTCGGTGATCATGTATACCGTGTTTGAAGATGATGAGAAATTATTTGAATGCCTTTGCGCCGGAGCAAATGGTTACCTGCTGAAGAAAACCCCGCCGGCGAAACTGTTCGATGCGATACAGGAGGTGCTGGAAGGCGGCGCCCCCATGAGCCCGGTGATTGCCCGCAAGGTGCTGAATACCTTCCAGGTAAAGGAAACCTCCAATAAGTATAATTTATCGCCCCGCGAAATAGAAGTGCTGCAGTGGCTTATTAAGGGCTATAGCATTAAGATCATAGCGGCGGAAATGAAGCTTGCGTTCGATACCGTGCGTTCACACCTGAAAAACATTTATCAGAAATTACATGTGAATTGTGGGAAAGAGGCCATTGCCAAGGCGTTGAGTGAGCGGATAGTTTAGTTAATGTGATAATTTGATAATGGGATAATGTGATAATGAAATACAGAAAGACAAAAGGCCAATACAGATAGCAAGGGAAGTTTTACAATATGAAAAGCCCCCGTTTTGTAACAGGGGCTTTTGTATTTTTTCGCGTTTTGCGTTTCGCTTTCGGCGTTCAGCGTTTACAGTTCCAGCAACGCTTTCACCGGATCTCTTCCGAACAACAACAGTTCAGGATTTTCCAGTAATTCTTTCACGCGTACGAGGAAGCTTACCGACTCACGGCCATCGATGATGCGGTGATCGTAGCTTAATGCCAGGTACATCATTGGTTTTATAACTACCTGTCCGTTGATGGCCATGGGGCGTTCCTGAATTTTGTGCATACCGAGGATGGCGCTTTGTGGCAGGTTGATGATCGGCGTGCTCATTAATGAACCAAACACACCGCCATTGGTGATGGTGAAGGTTCCGCCGGTGAGCTCATCCATCGATAATTTGTTATCTCTTGCTTTGCCGGCCAGCTCTATCACTTTCTTTTCAATATCGGCCATGCTCAGGCTTTCTACGTTGCGAATAACCGGAACGGTTAAACCGCGTGGGGTAGAAACGGCAACAGAGATATCGGTATAATCATGATATACCAGCTGGTCGCCATCGATATACGCATTAACCGCAGGCCATTCCTGTAAGGCGATGGCGCAGGCTTTTGCAAAAAAGCTCATGAAACCGAGGTTAACTCCATGCGATTCCTTGAACTTATCTTTATGTTGTTTGCGAATATCCATGATGCGTGTCATATCAACCTCGTTAAAGGTAGTGAGCATGGCAGTGGTATTCTTGCTTTCTACCAGGCGGCGGCTGATGGTTTTGCGCAGCTGGCTCATTTTCTCTCTTCTTTCCTCACGGCTGAACAGCGGTTTGCCGCCGGTTACTTTGCCGGGGTTCGATAATGCTGCCAGCACATCGCTTTTTACGATCTTGCTGTTTACGCCGCTGGGAGTAACCGATTTAGGATCTACTTTTTTATCGGCGATGATCGCTGCTGCAACGGGTGTAGCTTTAATATCGTTCGATACAGCTGTTACAGGAGCTTGCGAAGTTTGTGCGGGAGCGGTTTCTTTTTTAGGTTCCGCTTTTTCTTCTTTCGCCGGCGTTCCGTTGGAGCCTGCCGCTTTTTCGGGTTTGGCTGCTGTTTCGTCAATAGTAGCCAGTGTGTCGCCAATGTTGAGGGTATCACCTTCTTTGGCTGATTGTTGCAGGGTGCCTGCCTTTTCGGCGTTTACTTCAAAAGTGGCTTTTTCGCTTTCCAGTTCAGCGATCACTTCATCACGTTCCACATAATCTCCGCTGTTCTTTACCCATTTTAATAAAGTAACCTCGCTTATGGATTCTCCAACTGTCGGAACTTTTATATCTATCATAAAAAACGTTTCTGTTTGTCGTCAATGGTGAATGGTCAATGGTCAATAAGTTGTCGAAGATCGGACATTCCTGCTTCTTACTTCTGACTTCAGACCTTATATTGAAAATGCTGTATCGATGATCTCGGCCTGTTCCTGTGCATGTACTTTGGCGTAACCGGTAGCGGTGGCAGCGCTTGGCTGACGGCTGATAACGCCATAGTTGATGCTCTTCAGGTTCATTTGGAGGAAAGAGGCGGCGCCCATGTTCAGCGGTTCTTCCTGTACCCAGAACCAGGTGGCTTTGCTGTATTTGCGATACAGTTCTTCCAGTTGTTTAACAGGTAAGGGATATAACTGTTCGAGCCGTATGATGGCGGTATCTTTCTTATTCTCTTTTTGCTGGCGCTCTGCGAGGTCGAAGTACACTTTACCGCTGCAGAACAATACTTTACGTACGCGTGAAGCATCATCTGCAAATGTATCGTCGATCACTTCTTTAAAGCCGCCGTTCAGGAATTCCTGTGTTGGCGAGTAAGTTCCCACGTGGCGCAGGTTGGCTTTGGGTGCGAAGTTGATCAGCGGTTTGCGGAAAGGCCATGCGAGCTGACGGCGCAGGGCGTGGAAGAAGTTGGCGGCCGTGGTGATATTGGTGATCACCATATTATTCTCGGCGCACATTTGTAAGAAGCGTTCCATGCGGGCGCTGCTATGCTCGGGACCCTGTCCTTCATAACCGTGCGGTAACAACATGGTTACGCCGTTCATGCGCTGCCATTTCTGTTCGCCGGCCGAAATAAACTGGTCGATCATGGTTTGGGCGCCGTTACAGAAATCGCCAAACTGGGCTTCCCATAATACCAGGGCATCC
The DNA here is from genome assembly GCA_966211305.1 of uncultured Niastella sp. Lineage (GTDB taxonomy): Bacteria > Bacteroidota > Bacteroidia > Chitinophagales > Chitinophagaceae > Niastella. The sequence goes on along the minus strand of CBIHPC010000094.1, from coordinate 13,585 downwards.
GGGTTAGCCATTGCATAACCGTATTCAAAACCCAGTACACCGTATTCGCTGAGCAGTGAGTTGTAGATCCTGAACTGACCGCTTGCTTCGGGGATCTGGCTCAACCTGCTATACGCTTTGTCGTTGTTCTCATCGCGTAAAACAGCATGGCGGTGCGAGAAGGTGCCGCGGCGAACGTCCTGTCCGCTCATACGCACATCTTTTCCGTCGAGCAACAGGCTGCCGTAAGCCAGCAGTTCACCGGTTGCCCAGTCAATTTTACCTTCTTCGTTATAGAGTTTTACTTTATCGTTGATGATCTTTTCTACCTTTTTCAATGGTTTGAAATCGGCGGGCCATTTCATGAGGGCTTCGAACACTTTTTTAAAATCGCCTTCGCTTACTGCTGTGGCAGGTGATCTGTCGAAGTCTTCATCGGTAGCCTGGCGCAGGTTCTTCCAGGCAATTTCCGGCTGCTGGTAATGGTAGGGCAGTGGTTTCTGCTTCACATCATCGAGGCGTTCCTGAAGGTCGGCCCAGAATTTCTTTTCCATTTCCTTTGCCAGGTCCTTTGCATCCGATTCACCGTTCTCCAGCAAATAGTTGGTATACACTTCACGCGGGTTGGCGTGTTTTTCGATCAGTGCGTACAGGTGGGGCTGGGTGAATTTCGGATCATCGCCTTCGTTATGGCCGTGTTTGCGGTAACAAACCATATCGATGAACACATCGGAGTTGAACTCCTGGCGGTAGCGGGTGGCAATTTCAACACATTTAACAACCGCTTCGGCATCGTCGCCGTTTACGTGCAGCACGGGCGCCTGGATCATAGATGCCAGGGAGGTACAGTAATCGGAGCTGCGGGCGTCTTCGAAATCGGTAGTGAAGCCGATCTGGTTGTTGATCACGAAGTGAATGGTGCCGCCGGTATAGTAACCATCGAGGTCGCTCATTTGCAGTACTTCGTATACTACACCCTGTCCGGCCACAGAAGCGTCGCCGTGAATGAGGATGGGCAATATTTTATCGAAATCGCTATTGTACAGTACGTCGGCTTTTGCGCGGGCAAAACCAACCACAACCGGGTCAACCGCTTCGAGGTGCGAAGGGTTGGGCAACAGTTTCAGGTGAATGGTTTTGTTATCGGGTGTTTGCACTTCACTGCCGTAGCCTTTGTGGTATTTTACGTCGCCGCTGCCCATGGTTTGGTCGGGCGTTGCGGTGCCTTCGAATTCAGTGAAGATCTGCTCATAGGTTTTACCCATGATGTTGGCCAGCACATTGAGGCGGCCGCGGTGTGCCATACCTATCACTACTTCCTGCACGTCGTTGTTGGCGGCGGTGGTAATGATCTCGTCGAGGGCGGCAATAGTGGTTTCTCCACCTTCGAGGGAGAAACGTTTTTGACCGATATATTTAGTATGGAGGAACTTTTCGAAGATCACGCCCTGGTTGAGTTTTTCCAGGATGCGTTTTTTCTTGTTGATGGCTAACGGCCTGGTGAAGTTGCGTTCCATTTCGTTGGTAAGCCAGTCAACCTTTTTTTGATCGCTGATGTATTTGAACTCGATACCAACGTGTGCGGCGTAGGTTTTCTGCAGGTGATCGAGCATTTTGCGCAGGGTAGTGGTACCCAGCCCGATCATATTTGCGGCATGGAAAGTTTTGTCGAGATCAGCCTCTGTAAAACCAAAGAACCCAAGATCGAGATTGGCGCCACGGTCTTTACGCTGGCGGATGGGGTTGGTTTTAGCGATCAGATGGCCTTTGTTGCGGTAACCCAAAATAAGACGGTAGGCGCCCACTTCTTTTTTCCAGTCGAAACTTTCAGCGGTTGCACCGGTGGTTTCGCCGGTTGCTGCGGTACCGTTTGTCCCATTTTTACCTTGTCCCACGGCAAAGTCAAATCCTTCAAAAAATTTTTTAAGGTCGGGATCAACGCTGTTTGGGTCTTGTAAGAAATCCTGATACAGGTTTTCAATAAAGGCCGGGTGGGAATTGGTGATATACGAAAAATCCTTCATGAGGATGCAATTGAAACTTAAAGTGTATTGAGTTATTTAAAATCGGGGTACAAATATCGGTCAAAAAAGGTAGGAATGAAAGCCAAATTACTTCATTTTGTGTTTTTTGACCTCATTTATGCAGGGTGGCGGCTAAAACCTGCAAGGGGCGTGCATTCTATGGTAAATTAGTGGAAAAAAGAAAGGTTAATTGATTGTTTTTCATACCTTGGCGGTCCGGAATAAGATTTTTCCGGTTTTATTTTTCATTTTATGATGCAAATCCCTACCTTTGCATCCCCGAAAATTATTCGGGTCTAAACTAGGAACGAAATGGCAAATCATAAAGCTACCAAAAAAGACGTGCGTCAAGCCGCTAAAAGACGTGAAAGAAATAAGTATTACGGTAAAACCACCCGTAATGCTATTCGTGATCTGAAAGCTATTAAGACTGGCGCTGAAGCTACGAAAGAGTTTCCTGATGTAGCTTCTATGATCGACAAATTAGCAAAAAGAGGTATTATCCACAAGAACAAAGCCGCTAACCTGAAAAGCAAGCTGGCTAAGAAGATCAATACCCTGGCGAAATAAGTTGAATTGCTATCAAATCATTTGATAGTTCGACTATAAGATTATTTTTTTTGTTTTTTCCTCCCGTTTATGCGGGAGGTTTTTTTATTTGGAAGAAGCCAACGAGGCAGCCAGGTGTAAAGGCAACCAGGTATAAAGGCAACGAGGCAACGAGGGGTTCACTGTCGCCAACAACCTGCCTTTTACTTTTTCATTTTTCATTTCTCATTCCCCCGCCTTTCCCTTTTACATTCAATATTCTACATTTCTCAACCTGCCTTTTACTTTCTCATTTCTCATTCTTCATTTTTCATCCCCCCGCCTTTCTCCTTCACATTCGATATTCTACATTATTTTTAGGCTCCAACAGTCACACTATGAGAATATTGCTTCTTTTATTATTGCCCGTATCCCTGCACAGCCAGTCAATTACCACCAAATTCGAGCAAAGCCGGGCAACCGAAACGCCCACCTACCAGGAAATAGTTACCTGGTGGAAAATGATGGACGCCCGCTTCCCCGCCATTAAAATGCTTACTATGGGGCCAACCGATGCCGGTTACCCGCTGCATCTGGTGGTGGTTTCGAACGACGGCGATTTCGATATGGCCAGCTTGCGCCGCAAAAACAAACGCATCATACTTATTAATAATGGCATTCACCCCGGTGAGCCCGATGGTATCGACGCCAGCATGCTGCTGGTGCGCGACATTGCCGTTCGCAAAACAAAGCTGCCCGATAATGTAGTACTGGCCATTATTCCGGTATATAATATCGGCGGCTGCCTCAACCGCAGTCCCTGGTACCGCGCCGATCAGAACGGTCCCGCCGATTTTGGTTCGCGCGGCAATTCGCAGCACCTCGACCTGAACCGCGACTTTATAAAATGTAATTCAAAAGAAGCCCGCTCCTTTGCGGCCATCTTTCACCAGTGCGATCCCGACATATTTATAGATAACCACGTAAGCAACGGGGCCGATTACCAGCATATAATGACCCTGCTCACCAGTCAGCACAGCAAACTGGGCGGTGTAATGGGCAAATACCTGCACAACGAGTTTGAGCCGGCCCTGTATAAACTGATGAAGGAAAAAGGGTTCGACCTGGTGCCGTATGTTGATTTTGGCGGTAATACTCCCGAAAACGGCATGACGGCTTATTTCGATGGCGCCCGGTACAGCAGCGGTTACGCCACCTTGTGGCACAGCTTTGCATTTGTGCCCGAAACCCATATGCTGAAACCGTACGGGCAACGGGTGGCGGCCACGCAGGCCCTTATGGAATCGATGATTGCCTTTACCTCAAAGAACAGCGCCGTTATTCACCAGTTACGCCAGCAAACCAAAGAAAGCGTAAAAAAACAACCCGGCTTCCCGGTAAGCTGGAAGCTCGATACCACGCAGGTAGAGCAGGTGCGGTTCAAAGGGTACGAGGCGGGATATAAACCCAGCGAGATCTCAGGATTGCCGCGATTGTATTATGACCGCAGCAAACCGTATGAAAAACAGATCAGGTACTTTAATACTTATGCGCCCCGCATCGCCATCAATAAACCGGCGGCCTATATTATTCCGCAGGGCTGGTGGACGGTGATCGACCTGTTGAAGATCAATAGGGTGAATATGCAGGCGCTGGCAAAAGATACCAGCATTGAAGTGGAGGTTTACCGCATAGATGATTACAAAACCATGCCCCGGCAGTATGAAATGCATCATTTGAATACCGATGTTACAGTGAGTAGCCGAAAACAGGTGGTGCGTTTTCGTAAGGGCGACTATTATATCCCACTGGATCAGCCGGCCAACCGGTTTTTGGTAGAAGTGCTGGAACCGCAGGGCGATGATTCTTATTTTGCCTGGAATTATTTCGATGGCATTTTGGGCAGAAAGGAAGGGTATAGTGCGTATGCGTTTGAAGACCTGGCGGCTCAATATCTGAATGAACATCCGGAACTTAAAAAGCAGCTCGACGCGCGCCGTGCAAGCGATACCGCCTTTGCCAAAAGCGCATCGGCCCAGCTGGATTTCATCTACCGCAACTCCCCGTATTTTGAACCGGATTATTTAAGATATCCTGTTTACAGGGTCGTAAGGTGATAACGAATGGCTTGGTCGGCATGAACGGGCGATCTTCTGTCGTGAAACGGCAAACGTGAAAGCACCGCTCAATTTTAAAGCTTGCGCTTTATCAACAATTGCTTTAATTTCGGCGAGCAAGGGCTTAAAGTTGCTGAATTATCGCGAGGCCTTTCACGTTTCACGTCTGCCGTTTCACGACTTCGCGAGGTCATTCATTTCACGGTCTAAAACTTCAAATGCCTCACCGTTAACCCGTCATTGATCAACTGCTTTAGCGAATCGATGCCGATGCGCACATGCCGTTCAACAAAATTGGCGGTAACCTTTTTGTCGCTTTCCTCGGTTTTTACCCCTTCAGGGATCATGGGCGAGTCGCTTACAAGCAGCAGGGCGCCGGTAGGTATTTTGTTATAGAAGCCTACCGAAAAGATGGTGGCCGTTTCCATATCGATGGCATAGGCGCGGATCTTTTGCAGGTATTCCTTAAAAGTTTCATCATGTTCCCACACCCGGCGGTTGGTTGAGTAAACGGTGCCGGTCCAGTAATCGACACCATAATCGCGGATGGTGGTAGAAACCGCTTTTTGCAGGGCGAATGCGGGCAGGGCGGGTACTTCGGGCGGAAAGTAGTCATTGGAAGTACCTTCACCGCGAATGGCTGCAATGGGTAGAATAAGATCACCGATATTGTTGCGTTTTTTCAGTCCGCCGCATTTACCCAGGAACAGGGTGGCCTTGGGCTCGATGGCTGTGAGCAGGTCCATAACAGTAGCAGCGGTAGGACTGCCCATGCCGAAGTTAACGATAGTGATATTTTCTGCTGTAGCGCATTGCATGGGCCGGTCGATGCCGGTAATGGGAACGTTGTTCCATTCAGCGAACATTTTTACATAACCGCTGAAATTGGTGAGCAGGATGTATTCACCAAAATTTTCCAGTGTTTCTCCTGTGTAGCGGGGTAGCCAGTTTTTGACTATTTCATCTTTTGTTTTCATCATTTCTTCTTTTAATTGGGTCAATCGTTATCCCGGTAGGGAATTGACGTGAGGGTAAGCCTGCCTGTGCCAAAGGCTTCTGCCTCCGCTAAAGCTACGGCAGACAGGACGGCAGGCGAAGTGTGTACCTGGCCGGTCAGCAGCGATAAGGTTTAAGATAGTCAATAAATTTCGTTTATTTTAAGCAAATGCCGTTGTTTTTTAGTTACGGATAGTAGTTTTGACGCTATGATCAGGATCGAATATCCCCGCTTTCCCTTTCGGATGAAAGAGGAAGAAGGGAAAGAATTTATTTTTGATGAGCACCGCCGGCTTTGGTTAAGGCTTACTTCTGAAGAATGGGTAAGGCAGAATTTGCTCCAATACCTGTTACAGGTGTTGAAATACCCCGCTTCACTAACGGCTGTAGAAAAAGAGATCAGGCTGGGGGAGTTGAAAAAGCGTTTCGATATCCTGGTGTACGATAAACAACATCAACCCTGGTTGATGGTTGAATGCAAGGGTATGGAAATAGCGTTGAACGATGCGGTGCTGCAACAGGTGCTGCGTTATAACATAGCCGTTCCCGTTCCTTACCTCGTTATTACCAATGGCACATCCTGTTTTGCTTATATTAGGAAAAATAACCAGCTTCAACTGCTTGACACCTTGCCTGAATTTGGGATTTAAGTTGTTGTTAACGCTTTTTATGCGTTCTTTAGCTTAACCAACAACCTGTTTATGGATAAAACTATCCATGAGAAGATCGAAGAACTAACCCGCCGTGTACAGCAGCTTGCCCAACAGCAAACCACCATCAGCAACCAGCTGGTGCAATTGATCAATGAGCTCGAGGCCCTGAAACGACAGGCAGCAGGCACTACACCGGTAACGCCGCAACCCATAGAACAACCGGTAAAAACTGTTGAAGTGAAAGAGGTAATTGAAGCGCCCACCCGCTTCGCGGCGCCGCAAACTCCGGTAGCCAAACAGGCAACAAGGCCTGCAACTGCTCCCCGCCCGTCTTCCTCATTTGAAGAATTTATAGGAAAGAACGTAGCCAGCAAAGTAGGTATCCTGGTTACCATTATAGGCATCTTTATCGGCGCCAAATACGCCATCGACCATGACCTGGTAAGCCCGCTTGTTCGGGTTATCAACGGTTATGTTTGCGGCGCGGCACTGATTGGAGTAGCCATTTGGTTAAAAAAGAAATATGAGGCCTATAGCAGCGTGTTAATGGGGGGCGGACTGGCGGTTTTATACTTTATTACTTTTATTGCCTACAGCTATTATCATATGATGCCGCTGGGCGCGGCCTTTGGCATGATGCTGGTGTTTACCGCGGGTACCGTATACGCAGCCCTGTTATATGACCGCGTTATCATTGCCCACCTTGCGCTGATTGGCGCTTATGCCATCCCTTTTTTATTAAGCGATAATTCAGGCCGCTACGCTGTATTCTTCGGTTATATTGCCATTATCAATACCGGTATACTGGTGGTGTCGTTGCGCAAATACTGGAAGTCGTTATTTTATTCAGCCTTTGCACTCACCTGGATAATATATATCACCTGGTTTGCTTTCAGTTTTAATTACTACCAGCATAAATTCATTGCCTGGACCTACCTGGGTATTTATTTCCTGATCTTTTATACCACCTTTCTGGCCTATAAGATCATTAAAAAAGAACAGTATGGACTGCACGATGTATTTGTACTGTTGAGCAATGCATTTATATTTTACCTGTTGGGATTTATGTTGGTTGATCATGAGACGGCCAATTATGCCGGCCTGTTTACGATCATCAATGCAACCATTCATCTGGCGGTAAGCCAGGTGATAAAGCGCCTGCAGCTGGCCGACAGATCGCTGTATTACCTGTTGCTGGGATTGGTGATCGTATTTTGTACCATTGCAGTTCCCGTTCAGTTAGATGGTAACTGGGTTACATTATTATGGACGGCAGAAGCGGTACTGGTTTTCTGGATTGGCCGTACCAGGCAGGCGCCGGCTTATGAAAAACTGGGCGTGGGATTATCATTGTTGAGTTTTTTAAGCCTTGTGCATGACTGGTTCAACCATGCCGCCCGGTTCACGTTTCCTGAAAGCGGGGGAGTGCATCCGTTTATTAATATCGTGTTTGCCTCAGGTTTGTTGATTGCTGCAGCCTATGCCGCCATCATTTATATCAACCGGAACAGCAAGTATCGAACGGGCCTTGAGGCTGGAAGCCCGATCCTCATTTTTTATAATTATGTGTTTCCGGGTATCTTCCTGATTACGTTATATTTTGTTTTCCAGGTAGAGATAAACGGCTATTTCAGGCAATTCAGTTCGCAACAGCATGGCGGTTCAGGTAATAATCTCTATGATACCGGAGTCGGTGCATTCGGGTTTGTGGTGCTGCTGTTGTATACAATGGCGTTCATCATTGGTTGCATGCTGGTAAATCATCGATGGGGGCGTAACAAAGTGCTGGCTGCGTTTTCGGCAACGGCCATTGCATTGATGATGTTTGTGTTGTTGACGCAGGCGCTTGGTTTATTAAATGAGTTGACGATCTCCTGGTTTGAAAAAGGCGGCGCTTATTTTGGTGCACTGGAGTTTGCGATAAGGTATGTTGTTATCGCGGTTACGACACTGCTGTTATATAGCGGCCGGCAAACGGTAAAGACGTTTATTCCCGAGCGCTGGGTGCAAAAAGGCTGGTTACTGATGATGCATACGGTAACGCTGGGGTTTTTAAGTGCAGAGTATTTGTGCTGGACCACCACGCGGGGGGCAGATAATCAGTATAAATTAGGGTTGAGTATTTTATGGGGGTTGTATGCCATGATGCTGGTGGTGTTGGGCATCTGGAAAAAGCAAAAGCACCTGCGGCTGGCCGGTATCGTATTGTTTATGGTAACGCTTATAAAGCTGTTTATTTACGACCTTGCCGGCGCCGGTACCATTACCAAAACGGTATCGTTCATTTCGCTTGGGGTGTTGTTGTTGGTGGTATCGTTCCTGTATAATAAGTATAAGGATGCGTTGTTTGGCGAACCCGACAGGGGAGGCGACAGCTCAAATTTATAAAAATGAAAATCCCCCGGTGCCGGGGGATTTTGCATATTATTACAATTAAGACTTTTTACTTAATGAATTTAGTATTGTCATAAAGATATGAGCTTGTTCCTTTGTTTTTATGACCTTACCTAACGAGGTTTCACCACCGGAAGCAAGCGTTACTTTGGTGTTCTTATTTTCAATTTTTTGAGCTTTTTGCCTAAACTCTTCAATTTGTTTTTTCAGTTTCTCGTCCATACCCAATAAAGTTATGAAAAAAAGTAATAAAAATGCAAGGCTCATTGTACGAGATTGAATATGAAATAATTGTGAAGCTTTTCGTGTCTTACGAAGACATTTTTGTGAATGGGTTGTGGCATGGCTAAGATGTCATCTTCATCAAGAGGAGGGTACTCATCTTCATCTTTTAACTTGCGTAAAATTCTTAGGTAATAATTTACACCATAAATGTTCAGGTACTTGGTCAGGTAGTCAAAGTTATTTTGGATACATCTGTAATATAAATAGGCCCTCGCATTGTTTGATCCATCAATACCCAGGAATTTATCAGCGTTTTTTTCCAAAAATGACAGGCCGGTTAATACAATAGTTGAGAACAATTTCGAATGGTTCTGATGACACAGTTTTATTTTGTCATCAATTTTACTGTTTAGGTCAAGTGGGCCAAACGCCAGGTTGTATACATTGGGTATTAATGGATGTGGTTCATCACTTATATTAATACCAATTGGAACAATATTCCCATTCGTTAATACAGAATCGAATGACGTTAGCAACGAGTTATCGTCTGTTGTCCTTACCGGATAGCAGTCGTCAAAATTTATCTTAATATTCAAAGCCATCGCACAGGCAATTAGGTTAGGTTGTAATGGTTCAGGTACTAAATATAAGGAATGTGTTTAATGTTTTTACGGTAAAAGAAAAGCCTCCATCCGGTACAGATGGAGGCTTTGAATATAGTTTCAGCATTAACTACGGGAATATACCCAACTCGGCATAACTGGTACCAACTTTATTGATGGCTACCACATAAGCGGCCGTACGCATATCGGGGATCTGCGGATTTTTCTTCCATACATCCATGATCTCACGGGTAGCGGTGATCATAGTTTCTTCCAGGCCACTGCGTACCAGGTCAACCTCTTCGGGGCCATGCAGGATCAGTTCTTTATCCTTACCGTTTACTTTTTTGCCGGTAAGCGATTCAATTTGTCCCAGTATATGTGTGTTCAGGTTTTCTGTAAAGCGTTTTTCCATACGGCCGTAACGCACATGGCTAAGGTTTTTAAGCCATTCGAAATATGAAACCGTTACACCGCCTGCATTGAGGTACATATCAGGCACAACCAGGATACCTCTTTTGGCAAATATTTCATCGGCTTCGGGTGTCAGCGGGCCATTGGCTGCTTCGCCAATGATCTTTGCTTTTACGTTGGGCGCGTTTTGTCCGTTCACCACATTCTCCAGTGCAGCAGGGATGAGGATATCGCATTCCATTTCCAGCGCATCGGTATTTTTGGCGAAGTTGGTGCTGCCGGGGAAGTTCAGGATGGAACCTTTTGTTTTGCGATGTTCAACTACTTTATCGATATCCAATCCGTCCATATTGTAAATAGCGCCTTCATATTCGCTCAGTCCTACGATCTTAGCGCCATGTTCCTGGAAGAATTTTGCGGTATGGTAACCCACATTACCGAGGCCCTGCACTACTACGCGTTTGCCTTCCACACCAACCGGTAAACCGAGTTTATCCATTACATCTGTCATCGACAATACTTCGCGTAAGCCAAAGAAAACACCCAGGCCGGTTGCTTCGCGCCGGCCGCGAACGCCACCCTGCGTTACGGGTTTTCCGGTTACGCAACCCAGTGCGTCTATTTCGCCGGGGCGCATGCTGGCATACGTATCAACGATCCAGGCCATTTCGCGTTCGCCGGTACCATAATCAGGTGCGGGTACATCGATGCCGGGGCCAATGAAGTTCTTTTTGATCAGTTCAGATGTATAGCGCCGGGTGATCTTTTCGAGTTCGTAGGGCGTATACTTTTTGGGGTCGATGGTGATACCGCCTTTGGCGCCGGCAAACGGAACGTTTACGATTGCGCATTTGTAGGTCATGAGGGCAGCAAGGGCCATTACCTCATCGAGGTTAACTGAAAGGGCGAAACGGATACCGCCTTTACAGGGCAGTTTGTGGTGTGAGTGTTGTACGCGATAAGCTTTGATAACTTCTATCTTATCGCCGATCTTAACCGGGAAATGCATGCGATAAACGGCATTGCACTGTTTGATCTGTTCCAGGATACCGGGATCCCAGGTAGTGAATTGCGCGGCCTTATCGAAACTCTTTTCCACCGCGCCAAAAAAACTGTAATCTGACATGACTAAGCTGTTTTTGTTTATGTATTGAGCAGTATATGGCAAGCTAGTGGCTGGTAGTAAATGGCCGGTGAGGAATCCACCTCCGGATCTTTCCACTTAAAACCAGCTGTTAAAATTCAAAATACGGCTAGTTGTCAATAGTGAATGACAGTGGGAATCCCTACTTGCCATTCGCCACTTACTACTGGCTTTTTTCAAGCTTTGAGATCTTTCTGTCGAGCCGGATTACGTACAGGAATAAACCGATCAGGATCGTTACCGCCACTACCAGCACAACGTAGATCTTGTTGCCAACATGTAAACCGGTTGGCGTTTGCCCCACATGGTTCGTTGTATCCTGGGCTTTGGCCAGTAATTGGACAAATAAAACGATCAGGGTTAGAATTAGTTGCTTCATACTAAAAATTATGCGGAATGTTTTTTCTCTTCCAGTAATCGAACGCGCAGCCTGAGGGTGGAGATCCATGTGCCTAACAGGCACCAGCCCAAAACCCCGGGCCAGAAAACAAGTCGCATGGTAGCATCGAGACTGCTGCCCCCAAGACCGGGATTACCTTCAGACCCTTTACCGCCGGGGTGCAGTGATTCTGTTAACCGGGGTAATATAAGTATCATGGGTATGTAAATAAAATACGCGAATATGTTATAAACCGAAGCCACCCTTGCTCTTTTATCAAGATCGGGCATTGAATTGCGAAGTACAAAATAGGCAACATAAATAAGCAGGGCGATGGCGGCGCCTGTTTGTTTGGGATCGTTGCTCCACCACGTACCCCAGGTATAGTTGGCCCAAATGGAACCGGTAACCAGGCCCAAACATCCCAATACCGTAGCCGTACGGGCAAATTCCGTGGCGTAAATGTCGTAAACGGGATTGGGTGAGCGCAGGTACTTAATAGAATAGTAAAGTGAAACAGAGATCAATGCCAGCTGGCTGAACCACATGGGCACATGAAAGAAGAAATTGCGCATGGTTTCATACAGGTTGCTGTTTACATAGGCTGTTTCATAAGGAAGCGGAATCAAAAGACCTGCAATAAAAGTATAGATCAGTAATATAATACACAGTATTTTCCACCATTGCCGGCGCATAGCGTGCTGTAGTTTGTTGAATGATCATTGGTACCTGAAAGCGATCGAATGACCCAATGATCCAAAATAGGTGGGGCAAAATTAGGGGAAAAGGAGGGAATAGTTGCAGGTTTCACGTTACACGTTGCAGGGGGCTGAACTTTGGAGTTCGCTACGGAATTTATAACCCCTGTACCCTGAAACCTGGAACCTGTAATCTGTTTTAATCCTTCCACAAAAAAGGGAACAATATGACTGCCAGCGCAATAACCAGTGCATCCAGCACCACCAGCAACAGTATTATTTGGGTAAGACTGGCCTGGATCACATCGGCAAAGGCGGTATTTGACATTTTCATCAGCAACAAAACCTGCGGAATGATCAGCGGAAAACCCAGTATGGCCATCAGCGCCGCTCCCTGGCGGGCACGGGCGGCAATGGCTGCCAGAAAGGTGAATACCAGGCTCAGACTGCATCCGCCAAGGCAAACAAAACCGATGAACCGGAAAGGGTTCTGCAGGGGATTGCCCATCAGCAATTGAAACAACAACAGGCTCACGATGCTCATGAGGATCATTAAGCCGGCATTGAACAGTAATTTGGATAGAATAAAATCGCGGGCGCCGGCAACGGTATAAAAATATAACATGCGGCCCTGGCTTTCCTGCAAAAAACTTTTGGCTACCGCATTCACACAAATGAATAACTGTATCATCCAGAACAAACCGTTCCACACTTTTTCTTCAGGCTGGCCCATGGCCAGGTATAGAACAAAGATGGTCGACGCTACATACAATACGATCCCGTAGAACGTGTATTGTTGCCTTATTTCGAGCAGCAGGTCTTTTTTTATAAGTGCGAGAATGTGATTCAAAGATTGTTTTTTTTGATTTGTTTGCCCATACATAGAATGGGCTGTTTATGGTTTGTGGTTTATAGTTTGTGGTTCTTATTTCCCAGACTCGCTATAGCCTTATGCCTCGTTGCCTTTATACCTTTTCATAATAACACTTCCTGCACCGGGGTTCGTAAAGATCTTTTTCGCCCAACAGGAACTGCGCACTATTGTGCTGTTGCCTGCGGTACGAATAATTGGCAATATTGCCGCATTTTACGCAAATAGCGTGCAGCTTGGTTATATAATCGGCTTTGGCTAACAGAAAGGGTATTTGCCCAAACGGTTTTCCGGTAAAATCCATATCCAGCCCGGCCACTATTACGCGTATGCCTTTTAATGCCAGCTGATCGCAAACATCGGGCAACTGATCGTCGAAGAACTGCGCTTCGTCAATACCAATTACGTCGGCTTCGCCGTGCAATAATAATATGGTTTGGGAGTTATCAATAGGAGAGCTCAGAATGGCGTTTGTATCGTGTGATACGATGTTCTGAACATCATACCGCACATCCAGCTTAGGCTTAAAGATTTCTACCCGCAGGTTGGCGATCTTTGCCC
>CBIHPC010000093.1:0-19979 GCA_966211305.1 uncultured Niastella sp. | reverse complement strand
AAATAAAAGGTGTTACCAAAGAGTACACCATTCCCTTCACCTTTAAAAAAGCCGGCGCCGGCGCTACCTTCAATGGCAGCTTTACTGTAAACCGTTCCGATTTCAGGATCGGCAAACCCGGTGGCGATGTAGCTGAACAGATAAAACTCGATGTAGCTGTTCCGGTTACCAAAGGCTAATAAACGAACATGTATGTTTAAAAGATTATTATTACTGGGTTTGGCATCGGGTGTATTGGCCGGGTTGGCAGCCTTTGTTTATCAAAAGGTTTATTTCAAAGCCAATGAAGCCGATTTCTCAGCGATCGTAACACCGGCAAAACTCTTCATTGGGGGCATACTGGTAAACCTGCTGGCTTCCGTTGTTTACGGTTTGCTCACCAGATGGTTACCGAAAGCAGGCGAGATCATCTTCAACCTGCTGTTCGTAATAATTACGTTCGCATGCCTTGTAGTGCCTATCGGCTATATACTGCCGCTCGATTATGAGCAACCCGAATTATTCCCCGGTTTAACGGTGCCCATGCTGTTCTTTCCTGCATTGGCCTGGTTCACGGTAAAACCGGTTTTTATAAAGAAATAGCCAGCCTTAAAAGACGCTGTTGATGTTCGGGCCGGAAGAAGTGAACAGAAAATGAATAATTAAAGACAGGATGTATATAAAGGATGATAGTTGTTGCTTCCGGCCGGTTTTTTACTTCCCAATGCGGGAAGTAAGAGCGAAAAGTAAGTGTGCCACACCCCGCAGGTGTGGCATACTTGTTTCACCACCTTCCGTTATACAAATCCTGTAATTTGATGTAACAGTTCATGATTTTATGGCCGCGGCTACCTAAATGACCCTAACTTTGGAGTTGTAGCGCCTAATTCTCAGTAGCCGTACAAATAATTTTACCTGGTTATATTTGCTATAAACTTGTAGACAGTAAAAGAATTCCTTATATGAATTATTATACGTTATTGGATGAAGTAAAACAATACGTAACCACTTTCTTTCATACCCATGCCAATGATAAACTGGTTTATCATAACCTGGTGCATACTGAAAATGTAGTGAATGCGGCAATTGAGATCGGCAACCACTACCGGTTGAACGATGTCGATTACTTTATTGTGGTAACGGCGGCCTGGTTCCACGACATAGGCTACTATACCGAACCGGGCAGGCATGAAGAGAAGGGGGCGGAAGAAGCGGCGGTATTTTTAAACAGGAAGGGCGTTGATGCAACAACCGTTGAAACCGTGGCCAATTGTATACGGGCCACGCGGTTGCCCCAGAACCCGCAAACCCTGCTCGAGAAAATAGTGGCCGATGCCGACCTGTTCCATCTTGGAACGGCCAAATTTGCCGAACTGAATAAAATAATAAGAAAGGAATTCATAGAGCTGCACAACATAGATATCAGCAAGGAAGAATGGCGGAACAAAACCATTCGCCTCCTCGAAACGCATCAATACCATACCGATTACTGCCGGCTGTTGTTGAACGATACCAAGGCAAAACACCTTGAAAAGCTAAAGGCAAAGTCGGCAGAGAAAAACCCGGAACAGAAAAATACCGTACCTGTTTCACCCATTCCACAACCCCCCACCACCAAAACGAAATTAAAACCCCTGATCCCGGAAGAGTTGGATGAAAAAGGAAAACGCAAAAACAGCCGGCCCGACCGCGGCATCGAAACCATGTTCAGGATCACTTCGGCCAATCACCAGCGCCTGAGCGATATGGCCGATAGCAAAGCGCATATCATGATCTCGGTAAATTCCATCATCATTTCCGTATTGTTGAGTGTGCTGTTGAAGAACCTGGAACAATTTCCGCAGTATACCATTCCCGCCATGACCCTGTTAACCATTAGCCTGGTGACCATTGTATTTTCGATCCTGGCTACCCGCCCCAATATACCCAGCGGAACTTTTACCCAAAACGATATCAACGAAAAACGGGTGAACCTGTTGTTTTTCGGGAACTTTTTTAGAATGAGCATGGATGACTACACTTCAGGCATGTTGCAGATGATGGACGACCGCGACTTTCTGTATCGCAGTCTCATCAAAGACGTTTATTCGCAGGGGGTAGTGCTGGGAACAAAATACCAGCGCCTGCGCATATCGTACAACGTGTTCATGTATGGGTTGATCGTTTCGGTGATCGCCTTTTCCATAGCTGCCATCGTTACACAATGAAATCAGTAATTGCATGCAATCTGAATCTTTTTTCGACAGGGACCTCAGCTGGTTGTCGTTTAACGGAAGGGTGCTGGAAGAAGCAGGCGGCGACAACGTGCCATTATTGGAACGGATCAAATTCTTATCTATTTATTCTTCGAACCTCGACGAATTTTACCGCGTGCGCATGCCCGCTGTAATGGCACTGGAAAAAATACACCAGTCGAAAGGGGAACATAAAAAAGAAATGGCCAAAACAGCGCTGTTGTTGCAGATAGATAAAATTATCAATGAGCAGCAGGAGCGCTTCGGGTTTATTTTTACCAACGAACTGTTGCCCTTACTCAGGGAAAAGAATATTCATTTACTGTACCACGAACCGGTACCTGAAAATATAAAGGCCGAAGTGGCCGATTATTTCTACACCCAGGTAATGGCATTTCTGCAACCGGTTTACCTGTCTATCTCCGGCGTTAAATTTTTTCCTGAGAATAATAAGATCTACCTGCTTACCGTCATAGAGAACGATCGCGGGTACGATGAGCTGGTCATACTCAATATACCATCAGATAACCTGCCTCGGTTCTACAGCGTGCAGCGCGATGATAAACAGTTTGTCGTTTTTCTCGATGATATCATCAAAGACAACCTTTCGGCCATATTCAAACATGCCGTCATAAAAGGCTGTTACAGTTTTAAAATAACGCGCGATGCCGAGCTGGAAGTGGAAGATGATTATGAAGGCGATGTAGCCCGCAGAATTGAAGAGCAGTTAAGCAAACGTGATTTCGGGCTGGCAACCCGCCTGCTGCATGAGCCCGGTATTGAAGAAGGCCACCTGCAGTTACTGATCACGGCCCTTAAACTGCAAAACGCCATGGTGATCCGGGGCGGCTGTTACCACAACCTGAAAGACCTGATGGCATTTCCCGTAAAGGATGCGGCCATGAGTTACGATAAATGGCCGGCTATTGCGGTGAAACCCGGCGATGGGGTTTTGTCGCTTTTCGACCTGGTTGAAAAGAAAGACATCATGCTGCATCCGCCTTATCAGTCGTACGACCTGGTATTGCGGTTCTTCAACGAAGCGGCGGTTGACCCGGCGGTTACCGAGATCTATGTAACCCTGTACCGGATCGCCAGCGATTCAAGAATAGGCAATGCGCTGGTAAGCGCGGCAAAGAATGGAAAAAAGGTGTCGGTACTCGTAGAGCTGAAAGCCCGGTTCGATGAAGCCAATAATATTCGGTGGGCGAAAAAGATGAGTAAAGCCGGCGTTAAAATAATTTACAGCGCCACTACTTTGAAAGTACATGCCAAGATTGCACTGGTAAAACGTAAAAAAGACAAACGCATTACCTATACCGGCCTGCTGGCAACAGGTAACATGAACGAAAGCACCGCCCGTTTTTATACAGATCATATTCTTTTTACCGCCCATCCCGGCATCCTCCGCGAAATGGAACTGCTGTTCATTTTCCTTGGGCACAGGAAGAAAGCAGGCAATCCCGGCCTTATAACATTCGACCAGTTACTGGTGGCGCAGTTCAACCTGCAGCAACGCTTCCTTGAAATGATTGACCGGGAAATGGCAAACGCCCGCGAAGGAAAACCCGCCATCATCACCATCAAGATGAACAACCTCGAAGAAAAGGTTTTGATCAATAAGTTATACGAGGCCTCACAGGCGGGTGTGCAGGTACGCCTCATCGTACGAAGCATTTGCTGTCTGCGGCCGGGGGTGCCCGAATTGAGTGAAAATATTACCGTAACCCGTATTGTTGACCGGTACCTCGAGCACGGAAGGATCTTTGTATTTCATAATAATGGCTCAACCGAATTGTATATGGGTTCGGCCGACTGGATGAACCGGAATGTATACCGGCGCATAGAGGTGGTGTTTCCCGTGTATGATAAGGGCATTAAAAAACAGGTACTGGAGTTGTTGCAATTGCAGTTACAGGATAATGGCCAGGCCGTTGCCATCGATCAGCATCTGAACAATATACCGTTACCCCGCGAAGAAGGCAACGCATTTTGTTCGCAAAAAGCGATCTATCAGTTTTTGGCTTCAGGTAAGGCGTAAAACAGCAAGTATGTATATGAAAAAAATAGCTCCGGGCCGGTTGATCATGCTGGCATTTGCACTGGCGTTTGCCGCCTGCGCGCCAAAACGCAAGTTTGAAAGTCCGAAAGAATATGATATCACCAGGCCGCAAAAGATCGTTATGCCGCCAAGCCTCGAAGAAATTTCGGGCATTACATTTTATAAAGGGAACAGCGATACGTTGTATGCCCAGGAAGATGAAAGCGGCAAGCTGTATTACCTGAAACCGGGTGATAAACGGTCGCAGCATTTCAAGTTCGGTAAACATGGCGACTATGAGGATGTGGCTATCTGTAATAACACGGTGATCATGTTGAAAAGCAACGGCGTTCTGTTCACCTTTCCCTTTGCTGATATTCATCACCCCGACGAAACGGGTAATGTGAAGGAATGGGCACACCTGTTGCCTAAGGGAGAGTATGAAGGAATGTATGCCGATGAAAAAGACAATACTATCTACATTATATGCAAGGATTGTGCTGATGAAAAGAGCAGTAAAACCGCAAAAGGCTATATCTTGCAGCTGAATAACGACGGATCGATTGGTCAGAAAGGGACTTTTGAGATCGATGTGCACTCCATAAAGGATTTTACCGGCGAGAAAAAAATCAACTTTCATCCATCTGCCCTTGCCCGCAACCCCCGTACTAACGAATGGTATATCATAACATCAATAAATAAATTATTGGTGATAACCGATAGCAACTGGAAAGTGACTGCCGCGTATAAACTGAATCCGGCCATCTATATACAGCCAGAGGGAATCGCTTTTGATAAAGACAACGATCTGTATGTATCCAATGAGGGCGGAGACCTGCATTCCGGAAATATTTTAAAAATTAAATGGAAGGGAAAGTAAACCTTGGGATAGCCTATGTCAAAAAGAATTCTACACCTTGCATTACTTATTGTATTTACCGCGCCGCTTGCGAAAGCGCAAACCGACAGTGCCATTGTTAAAGCGCATCCTTCGTATGACAGTGTTACCAGGTGGCACCGGCGGTTATTTGGTGAAAATTTCCGGAAAGAGTGGGCGGCCCCGGTTAAGCTGCCCGTTATCAATGTTAGTGCAAGAGGGCTTACCCCAATACAACGCGGTGGCGGCCACCAGACCCGCTCTCTTCGCCTTAAAGACACCAAAGGCAATGAATGGGTATTGCGTAGCATTGAAAAATACCCCGAAATAATTCTGCCCGAAACATTTCGCCAAACTTTTGCCGCCGATTGGGTACGCGATGCCATGAGCGCGCAGCATCCCTATGCACCCCTCATCGTTCCGGTGTTATCAGATGCGGCGGATGTGCCGCACAGCAATCCTGTTATTGGTTGGGTTGCACCCGAAGGCCTTGGCGGGTTTGAAAAGGAATTTGCCAATACCATGTGCTTGCTGGAAGAAAGAGAGCCGTATGGCAATTCAGACAATACGTTCAAAATGCTGGAACGCCTGAATGAAGACAACGATAACAGGATCGACACGGTGGCGTTCTTCAATGCACGCCTGCTCGATATGTTTATGGGCGACTGGGACCGGCATGAAGACCAGTGGCGCTGGGTCGATAAACAAAAGGGAAGCGGAAGAAAGTATATGGCCATTCCGCGCGACCGCGACCAGGCATTGTACCGCAATGAAGGTTTTTTCCCAAGGATCGCATCACGCAAATGGGTGGCGCCCTTCCTCACCGGTTTCCGCGGTGAGATCAAACGGCAGAACTACGCTTTCTTCAACGGCCGTTTGCTCAATGCCCGGTTTTTGATTCAGCTGGATCATGATCGCTGGATGCAACTCACCAATGAGTTTCTGGCAAAAATGACCGATGAGGTGATGGAGGCGGCGTTGAAGCGTTTGCCGCCGGAAGTATATGTGATGAAACATGACGAGCTGCTGCAGAAAATGAAAATGCGGCGCGCTGCCATGCCAAAGGCCATGGAGAATTACTATCGCTTTCTGAACCGCATTGTAGATCTTCAGCTCTCCGGCAAAAATGAGCTGGTTGAAATAACAGACGCACCTGAAAATGGTTTACTGGTCACCATTCACAAACTTTCGAAGAAAGGAAAGGCCGAAGATCAACTATTTTCCCGCACATTTGTTCCATCAGAGACAAAGGAGTTGCGGTTCTTTATACGAAACGGTAACGACAGCGTGGTATTGAACAATACCAATAAGAAGATCAAAGTGCGTATTGTTGGGGGCGAAGGCAATAAAGTGTATAACGTGGCGGCATCGGGTAAAAAAGTGTGTGTGTACGGGCGCGAAACAGGCGCCGTATTTACGGGTAAAACCGGCCGGTTGAAAACGCATTTGTCGAACGACACTGCTAACACGGGTTTTATACCAACCAATCCCTACGCTATTGTAAAACCGGTGATAGCTGCCGGTTTCAACCTCGATGACGGGCTTTTACTTGGCGGCGGCGTTAAAATATTTACGCCTGGTTTTAAAAGGATGCCCTATGGCAGTATTCAACAGATCTCCCTTGCGCATTCCTTTTCCACCGCTGCTTACCGCATCAGGTACCGGGGGGAATGGTTTCGGGCTGTTGGAAAGGCCGATATAACAGTGCAGGCCAATATATTTGCGCCAAACAATACCCGCAACTTTTTTGGCAGGGGCAACGAAACGGATTATATAAAAGAAGGGGATTTCAGAAGATTTTACCGTACCCGGTATAACGTATACCATTTCAACCCATCGCTGCGCTGGCACCTGGGCCGATCTGCCACACTGAGCGCCGGTCCCTCCCTTCAGTTCTATCATTCCGATAGCCTTGAGAACAAAGGCCGGTTCATAAATACCAATGCATCGCTGATCAATTCATATGACAGTAATACAATTCACCAGGACAAACTGCATGGCGGTGTAATAATTAACCTCATAAGCGACAAACGTAATAACCCTATACTTACTACAGCGGGGCACTTTATCAATATTCAGGCGCATGCGCATGCCGGCATGAACAATATATCGAAATCCTATATGCAGCTGATACCGGAGGTTGCTGTTTATAAGCGCCTGAACAAAAGATCGACGCTGGTAGTTGCCAACCGGTTAGGCGGCGCTGTTACAATTGGTAAAGCAGCTTTTTATCAGTCGGCTTTTTTAGGCGGACATGAAAACCTGTTTGGCTTCAGGCAGTACCGTTTTGCCGGAGAGCATATGGTATACAACAATCTTGAATTTCGTCTAAAGCTGGCTAACTTTGCCAGCTATATACTCCCTGGTCAGTTTGGAATGACGGGTTTTTATGATGTGGGCCGGGTTTGGGAAAAAAATGAGTCATCTGCCATATGGCACCAGGGAGTGGGGGGAGGATTTTATTTCGCGCCTGCTCAAATGGCAGTATTCCAGGTTACCGCTGGTTGGTCAAAAGAAGGCTGGTTCCCCTATGTGATCATGGGATTCAGGTTTTAACGGATACAACTTTATATGATATAATTGCCGGTTTCCGGTGCAGCAGGTGACATTACAGCTGTTTTTGAGTTGTGGCATCTTATTCGCGAAACGTAAAACGGCAAACGGCCCGAATATTCCCTTCCCGGTAAAATGCCATTTTTTGTGAAATTTGATCTGGCGGATCCGCGAATGTGCGTTTCACTTTTTACGTTTCACGCCTTAAAGGCCTTGTGTATGCAAACGATGACGTTAAATATTAATGAGAAGTTTACTTTAAATAAACTGGATACGGCTTTTTCACTGCGTCCCTTCATTAATTTTCTAAAAAAGAGTTTAAAGAACGATTCTTCATTAAAAGATAAACTGACCGCGTTTTTGCTGGAGAAAATGGAGCAGTTCCCTGAACTGGAAGGCGACATTTCCGTCGAAAACATGGACAAATACCGCGACATACTCGAGCTGATCTTTGTAAGTATGTCGAATGTCACTGAAGATGAAAACCGCCTGCCCTGGGCGCTGGGTATGCCATTGCGGCCACTGTTCGTATATGGTACGGATGCCTTTTATAACCTGATGATCGATACGCGGGATAAGAAACTTAAAAAGGCGGTGTTGCCGGGTGATGACAAGGTAATGAAGCTGCGCAATTTGCGTATGGCCTATACCTTTATCCTTGAACGCATTTACAACTTTTCTCCCTTTCACAAGAATGACATGATCCACACTTTTGTGGATGAAGAAACGGGGCTGCTTCGGCATTTGAAAATAAACATCGATACCCGTTTTATAGAAGTAACACCGGTAGGCCCCCTGCCCGATCTGAATTCGATCGCGGGCCCGGGCCAGTTGGATGAAGAGCATGGTTTTGAAAAGCTGGAAAAAGTATTGCCGTTAAGCCTGTTTAAATTCAGGGGTATGTCGGTAGTTACCATCACCGACGAAACGCCGAAGTATGCCGTAGAAACTATCAGGAACACCATTGTTTCGCATAACATGCATTCGGAAGATGAATGCTACAAAGACGTATCGAATTCATTGAAAACGCTGGTGCAGAACAATGCCATCGATTTCAACGTAACGCCGTTGTTCATGATAAACGATAAACTGGTGTTGCCCGAAGTACAGGACCTGAAAAGTGTACTGATGAGCGAGGATTGTGATAACCAGGCCGCGCGTAATGCATATCAGTCATTCGTGGAGGAATATATCCGCCATCCGAAACCGCTTATTTACAAAACCATTTCTTCAAAAGAGGCCAAATTATATCCCTTCCTGGCATCCTGCACCAGAACCGGTATACAGTCGTTCATGGTGTTACCGCTGTACTCGAATAATAAGCTGGCGGGCATCATGGAAATTTTTACCAGGGTGCCGGGCATATTGGATGAGAAGGTGCTGGCCATGCTTGAACCGGCCTATCCTGTGCTGGCGCAACTGGTGCAGCTTACGATCGATCATTTCAATGCGGCCATCGATGGCGTGATAAAAGAAAAATTCACCTCACTGCAACCCGCAGTACAATGGAAATTCAATGAAGCGGCCTGGCGTTATATCGAGCAGCAGGAAAATACCGGCAAAGGAAAAATAGAAACCATTGGGTTTGAGGATGTATACCCGCTGTACGGCGCTATCGACATCCGCAATTCAACCATTGAGCGGAATAAAGCGCAACTCAGCGATCTGCAGCAACAGTTCGCCATCCTGCTCGAAACCCTGCAGGAGGTTAAAAAGCACTACACGCTGGCATTGACCGATGAAATGATCTATAAATGCCGCAAGTGGAAAAATACACTCGATGACTCCCTTACGCCGCACGGCGAAGTAAAGCTCACCGATTTCCTTGAAAAAGAAGCCGTTTCTTTCCTGAAACATTTCAAGCTAACCCATCCCGGATCGGCAGCCATCGTTGAAAAATATTTTGCCGCCATAGAGGAAACAAAAGGAGTGGTGTGGGCGAACAGACGGCAGCTGGAAGAATCGATGCAGTCGGTAAACATGGCGGTGAACAATTATCTCGACCTGATGAAGGATGAACTGCAGCAATCGTATCCCTGCTATTTCGAACGCTTCAGGACCGATGGGGTAGAGTATGATATTTATATAGGACAGTCCATTGCGCCAAACAAGCCATTCGATATACTGTACCTGAAGAACCTGCGCCTGTGGCAGCTTTCATCAATGGCTGCCATTGCAAAGATCACCCATGAAATGTTGCCGAAGTTGTCGAAACCATTGGAAACAACCCAGCTGATCTTCATACACAGCAGTACGATCGATATCAGTTTCCGTAACGACGAACGCCGGTTCGATGCCGAAGGCGGCTACAACATCAGGTACCAGGTGATAAAAAAGCGGATCGATAAAGTGCATGTGGCCGATACCAGCGAGCGGTTGACCCAACCCGGCAAAATTGCACTGGTATACTTTAACCGCCGGGATGCCGATGAATACATTTCGCATATTCAGTATTTGCAGGAGCAGGGAATATTATTGAACGATCTTGAGTTTCTCGATCTGGAAGAACTACAGGGAGTGGCCGGATTGAAAGCCTTACGGGTAGGCATTAACCTGGCGTATGATAACAATGAGAACTCATAAACTTCAAAAAATTTCGTCGCAATAGTATTGCAGGCGGAGGGTTACACGTTATTACCTCTTACAACCATCGGAAGAAAGACCGGTATTTCAATTACCGGCAGGTGCTTTCCATATTGCCAGGCTAAACTGTAATTATGAAGCGCGGACAAATAATTTTACTGTTGTTGTTAGGGATTGGAATAACGGAAACGGGCCATACGCAGCAGCGGGCGTCATTCCGGCATTTGTTGCGCGCCTATGAAGACAATGACATTATCAATTTACCGGGCGAAGGCACCGACCGGGGTTATTCAAATGGCACCCGGCTCGACTATTTTCTGGTTGGCAATAAACAAACGCTTTTCTTTCTCAATCGCATTATGCCAAAAGCCGGCGACAGCAGCGTGAATACCTTTGGCTTCAGCCTCATGCAGGTGATCTACACCCCAAAGAATATCCTTAAAAGAATACCCGACAGAAATGATTTCGCTTATGCCGGCGGATTGTTCGCCACCCATTCATTACTTTCAGCCAATGCCATAAAAAAGTACAGTTGGCAAACAGAGGTGTTGCTGGGTGTAATGGGGCCGCCCTCGCTGGCAAAAGGCGCCCAGTTAAAAGCGCACCAGATCGTTGGCATTATAAAACCGAATGGTTGGGATCATCAGTTAAAAACCGATCTGCTGTTGAACGTAAGTGTGGCGGGGGAAAAGGAGCTGTTGCACCTTGGCCATTTTATGGAAGCGACCGGCGGCGCCCGGGCCTATGCCGGAACCGCCATGAATGGAATTTCATTGTATGCTCTCATTCGCATGGGTAAAATGACGCCTTATTTCAACGGGTATGTTTCACAGTTTTCTACTCCACCGGGCCGAAAAAGCCGCTGGCAGCTGTATGGTATTGTGCGGCCTGCGGTTGAATATATGCTAAGCCATGCATTGATAGATGGCGGGGTGTTTAATCGGAATAATCAACCGGTGCCGGAGCCAGATCCTTATTCCGATGAACCGGTGACCGGCGACCGGGTACGGAACCGGGTTGTAGGAAAATTGGGGTATGGACTGGTTGTATCGGCAGGGCAGGTGGGTATTTCCTTTATGCAAACAACTATGACGCCGATAGTAAAAGGAACGGGCAGGCAGGAGATCGGAAATATTTCGTTGCATTTCGCCTGGTAATGATAAATGTAATTTGAAAAGGAGGGTTTCCTGTAAAGGAAACCCTCCTTTTTCGTTTTTGCAACCCGTTTAGCACCGTATAGCAATCGAAAATGCCACTATACGTGCTTCCTGAATCAGGACTATTTGCAGGAAATTCGAATTTGATAGTCAATGAACTAGCGGGAGTAACAGAAAAAAGTTAAAAACATTTAGAAAAAAATTAAGAAGATATTTTAACTTACCATTAAATTTGATGAAAGAACAAGCTAACGTCGCACATGGAAAAAAACTTATTGTATAAAAGAAGGATTGTTAAACACCTTTATTTTGGCAATATGTTATCCTGTGCCGACCTGAGCGACAAGATCCACAAAAGCATACCGCTTACCACCAGAATGTTGGGTAAGTTAATGGAGGAGGGGATGGTAACAGAAACAGGGTATGCAGCTTCAACAGGCGGGCGGCGGCCTGTAATGTACTCATTGAAACAGGACGTAATGTACGTGGTGTCGGTGGCTATGGACCAGTTGGTTACGCAGATAGCTATTCTCGACATGCAGAACCGGAATGTAACCGCCATCGAGCTGTTCGAGCTTCCACTCACTAAAAATCCGAATGCACCTGCAGCGCTTGCAGAAAAAATCAACGAGATAATCAGCCGGTCGGGAATTCCGAAGAATAAAATTGCCGGTATAGGGATCGGAATGCCTGGTTTTGTAAGCGCAGTAAAAGGGATCAACTACACCTTTCTGGAAACAGATGGATATACCATCAGCCAGTACATTTCGGCAAAAGTAAAATTACCGGTATTCATAGATAACGACTCGCGTTTGATTGCACTGGCTGAACTGAAGTTCGGAGCTGCGCGTGAGAAAAAGAATGTATTGGTGATCAATGTCGGCTGGGGAGTAGGGTTAGGGATGATCCTTGAAGGGGAATTGTTCAGGGGGCATGATGGGTTTGCGGGCGAGTTCAGCCACATACCGCTATTTCTGAACAATAAATTATGCAGCTGCGGTAAAAGCGGTTGCCTTGAAACGGAAACCTCCTTGTTGATAGTGATCGAAAAAGCGCGCAATGGATTGAGGAACGGCAAGCTGTCGATGCTGAAAGAATTGGCGCTATCGGACGATCAGCCGGAAAAAGCATTTCAGAATATAGTAACCGCGGCCAGCCGGGGCGACAAGTTTGCGGTAGAGATCCTGTCCGAGGCAGGGTACAATATCGGAAGGGGCGTGGCCATATTGATCCACCTGTTGAATCCTGAGGTAGTGATCCTGAGCGGACGCGGCTCTTCGGCCGGAAAGATCTGGCAGGCGCCTATTCAGCAGGCATTGAATGAACATTGCATACCACGTTTATCATTAAATACAGAAATAAAAGTATCAGCACTCGGGTATAATGCAGAACTGACAGGTGCAGCCGCACTTGTTATGGAAAATTATGAACGCGACGATGTGAAAAACCTGATATACGAAAACAGACCGGATGTTTTTATCTGATCCGGTCCTTTCTTTAATTAAGCTTTAACCTATACAAGACTGGTTTTAAAAGCAGGAATGAATGCGTTGAACGCAGCATTCCGGTATATGCTATACGAAAGGTGAAAATTTTTTTATTGACAATCAAACAAACTGCTATGACGAAAGCAACTATCCGCCTACTTCTGGTCATACTGGCTGGTATCTGGAGCCTTACAGGTGCTGCACAGGAAAAAAGGATGATCTCAGGAGTAGTAAAGGACAGCGCTGGTAAAGCTTTGCCAGGTGTTTCCATCTCTGAAAAAGGTTCAACTAATGCAACGGTCACCGACATGAACGGTGTCTTCCGGATCCCGGTTTCTACTGTAAAACCGGTCCTTGTTATTACTTCCATCGGATTTGAAAGAAAAGAGATTCAGGTTGGCGACCAAACGACGCTGGATGTTTCCCTGGCAAGTGATGTCACCAGCCTCGAAGGCGTGGTGGTAACGAGCCTGGGCATCAAGCGCCAGCAAAAGTCGTTGGGCTATGCAGTAAGCACCATTAAATCTGAAGAACTGACTAAAACCGGTTCTCCCAACTTTGCATCTGCATTGTATGGTAAAGCGCCCGGGGTGCGCATTGGTAGTACACCCGGTGGCGCCACCAGTGCGGTTAACATTACTGTACGTGGTATAAACTCCATTACCGGTAAAAACCAACCATTGATCGTATTGGATGGTGTGCCCATTCGCGAAGGTGAAGTAAAGAACAATGATTATTATGGCGATCAGCGTTTGCGTGGTAATGGTTTGCTGGATTTAAACCCTGAAGACATTGATAACATCTCTATATTAAAAGGCGCTTCTGCGGCCGCATTGTATGGTTCTGAAGCCGTGAATGGTGTGGTGCTGATCACTACCAAAACCGGTAAAGGAAAAAAAGGATTCAGTATCGACATCGCTGCAAATTATAACCGTGAAGAAGTTGCCTTCTTGCCAAAATTCCAGAATGTAAGAGGTCCCGGCGCCCCATTGCATGTAAGTAATGCCGGTCAGGACGCAAACGGGTTTATTTATGTTGACATGGATGGTGATGGAACTAAGGAAACAAGAGGTATAACCACTCATACCATCAACTTTGGTGCAAAGTTCGACGGCCAGCCTACACTGGCCTGGGATGGTGTGGTAAGGCCATATGAGGCGCAGAAAAACAACTACAAAAATTTGTTCCAGCCTGCGAATAATTCAAGTGTGAATGTTTCCATGTCGCATGCTTCTGAAAACTCTAATGTGCGATTTTCTTTAACCCGCCAGGATAATGAAGGTATTAGCCTTGGTGCGAAAAATGCCAAGAACATTGCGAATTTCAATAGCAACTTCAGAATAAGCAAGCGGTTCTCAACGGATGTAATGGTGAATTACATCAATCAGAAAACGACTAACCGTCCGTACAGCATCGACCGGTTAATGAACAATTTTACGGGCATGATGAGCCGGTTCGACAATGGCGACTGGTACCTGGCCAAATATAAAACGAGCCGCGGTTATAAGGCTTTGCAAGGCGCCAGTACTCCAAGCGTAACGCCATCAGAAAATATTATTTACAACGGTTATAAACCCGACATCGCCGATTATGTTTGGCGGGTAAAGGAATATAACGAAGACGAATACAGCAATCGTGTAATTGCCAGCCTTACCAATAACTGGCAGATCATCGATGAGCTGAAATTGCGGGCAAGAATTGCCACCGACTTTACTTCTCAAAGGACAGAGACGAGAAAAACCACTGAAGTTCCAATTGTGTATCAGCCAACAAATCCTGGAACAGAGGGTGGCGCCTTTGGTCTTTCAACATTAATGAATACCATTGTTTACGGGGATGTGTTATTGACCTATACCAAAAAAATAACCCCCGATGTTGAAGTGAATGTAATGGGCGGTTACACGGCGCAAAAGGACAATCTGACTGCAACACAGCGTGAGACCAATGGTGGTTTATCGGTTGAAAACTGGTTCGATCTGGCTGCATCAAATAATACACAAACCTACAGTACCGATTGGAATTACAGAAGAAGACTGGTAAAAGATGCGTTCATCGGAACACTGAATGCCAATTATAAAGGTTATTTGTTCCTGGAGGGAACGTTGCGTCGCGACAGAACTTCTACCATGAACCCCAATAACAACAGCTTTGTATACCCATCTGTGAACTCAAGCCTGATATTATCTGAGGCGTTTCAATTGCCTTCATTCATTAATTACAGTAAGGTACGTGCATCATGGGGTATCGTAGGTAACTATCCTGAAATTTATCAGGCCAATAATTCTTATAACCAAACCACCCTGGGTGTACAACAAACAGGTGGTACGCCGGTTATCTACACTACGCTGCCTGCAACTTTTGGTAATGACGCTATCAGACCCGAACAGAAGTACGAAATGGAATTCGGTATTGAGGCTAAGTTCTTACAAAACCGGTTAGGGCTCGATGTTTCTTATTATAATGGCCAGGTCAGAGATCAGATATTACCGATCACTATAGCCAACACCACTGGTTACAACACCGTACTTACCAACGTGGGTACCTTGCGAAATAAGGGTATTGAAATTGGTATAACCGGAACCCCGATATCAAAAAGAGATTTCAGATGGGATGTTGGAGTCAATTTCGCGTTCAACAAGAACCTTGTTGAAAAGCTGTCTGATGGATCAAAAGAGTTAGTGCATGCTGATTATGATGGAAACGCTGCCCAGTTAATTTCAAAGGTAGGGGAGCCAATGGGTGATTTCTATGCGCACCCGATAGCTACTAACAGCAAAGGCGAGAAGATCGTCAATCCCAGTGGTTTATATAAACTTAGCGACAGTTTGACAAAGGTAGGTAATGCCATGCCAAAAGTGGTGGGCGGTATCTTCAGCAGCATTAGCTACAAAGGATTCACTTTAGATGTACTGGCCGATTTCCGTTTCGGCGGTTATGTAATGCCTACGGGTATCAACTGGATGATCAGCCGTGGTTTGCTGGAAGAAAGCCTGGGCGCTATGGATAAAGCACATGGTGGTCTCAGTTATTACATTGACCCGGTAACAAAAAAGGGCGTTCAAACAAATGCAGCTGCAGGGCCAGGCGGAGAACAGGTGTTCGACGATGGTATGTTGATGGAGGGTGTAAATGCAGATGGTACGCCAAATACCAATATTGTTTCTCAGGCTTATTATTACTGGAATACATACAACTGGGGCGGGCCTCAATATAGCTCTTCACGCTATGAACTGTATATTAAGAAGAATTCGTACATAAAGATGAGAGAGATCAGTTTAGGGTATAGCATACCTGCGAAACTGGCTGGTAAAATAGGTGCTAAGAAATTACAGGTTTCAGTATTCGGCCGCAACCTGTTCTATATCTACCGCACGTTAAAGAACCTGGATGCAGAACAAACAACTGCCGGTTCAAGATGGTTCCAGTCGCTTACCAACGTTGGAACAAACCCATCTACCAGGTCTTATGGTATAATGTTAAGGGCAGGTTTCTAATACGTATTAACAATCAAAAAATCATTTACATGAATAAGATATTGCTTGTTACGGTAGTGGTAGTAACTATTGGTTTTACCGCCTGTAAAAAGAAGGACTTTGCGGATGGTTATGCAGATCCGGGAAAAATATCGACTTCGTCGGTTGACAAACAATTTGCAGGCACCCTGGTTTCCCGTATGTGGGCCAATTCAGATAAAGGGCAGCACGGCTATATTACTCCCAGTTACTGGAATTATTTTGTAATTCTAAGAACCACGCTGTTGCACTATACCCAGGCCGTTGGCTGGGAAAATTACGATAACCAGTATGTTCCAGGTGCGGCTGGTGTTAATGACAATTGGAAAGACTACTATTATTTTCTTGCCCAATACCGTGAACTGGAAAAGATCTATGCAAAATTGCCCGGTGTAGAACAGGCTGATAACCGCATATATATGATCGCCGCTGCCATCTTTTTGTACGATCAAACACAACGAATGGTTGACCTGCATGGCGATATTCCTTTTTCGGAAGCCAGTATGTTAAGCATGAATGGCGGCAATTATACAGCCTCTGCAGCCAAATATGATGATGCTGCAAGTATTTATACCAAAATGCTCGATGACCTGAAGGGCTTTGCAGATGAATTGAATACTATATCTGTTCCCGCTTATATTCAGAAGAAATTCACCACGCAGGATCTGATCAATGGGGGTAACCTTACGCTATGGAAAAGGTATTGCAACTCACTTCGCCTGCGTATGTTAACAAGGGTATCCGGTGCTTCTGCTTTTACGTCACGGGCAAACACTGAGATCTCAGCTATTCTTAACACACCGGCTACTTATCCGGTAGTTACTGCAAATAGCGAAAATATCGAAGTGAGCGTATTTGATGTAAGCTCAGATATTACCTCGAAGGGATTTAAGAGTGGTTTGGAAGATAGTTATGGAAATACTGCCGGTAAAGTGATGATCGACCATATGAAGAACTATGGTGATCCGCGTTTAAGAGCTATGTTCCAACCCGGCGACAGTGCCAAGGGCGTGTATGAAGGTGTAGATCCGTTGACCGACAGGAACACCCAGAATATAGCAATAGTAAGAGACGCTAAAGCAGCAATTTATAACCGCTCGACTGTGAGCCGTAATCAATACTTCCCCGGTACTTTGATCAATGCTGCAGAAGTAAACTTTCTGGCCGCTGAATACTATTTGAAAGGTGCTAATCTTTCAGCCGCTAAAACCGCTTATGAAACCGGTATTCGCCAGTCTGTTGAATATTATTACTGGCTCAGAACATTAAGTGCCGACAATATCTCCGGACCACTTACTCCAACAAACACTACCGAGGTAGATGCATACATTGCTTCTACAGGGGTAAACTGGGATCTGGCGCTCACTACCAACGACAAGTTGAAACTGATTGCCACGCAAAAATGGATCCATTACAGCGTTGTGCAACCAAATGAAAACTGGGCCGAGGTAAGAAGACTGGATTTACCCGCACTTAGTTTTGAAGTGGATGCCGCCAATAACATTATAAAACAACCACCGGTACGATGGGTTTATCCTACTTCTGAAGTGACATATAACAAAGCGAATTATGACGCTGTAAAAGAAAAAGATAACCTTACTACCCGAATTTTTTGGGATGTGAAATAAGTTACATATTAAGTGTTGAGAGTTAACAGCCCCGGTAATCGTATCGGGGCTTTTTTATTGGGCGAAGTCGGCAGTTTATGGCCAATTGCTTAAATTGACCCGTCAATACCATTACCATGGAAACAATATCTATAGTGCTGCTGGTTCTTCTGCTGCTGGTTAGCGTCATTACCCTTGTTGTTGCGTTGAAAGTAATGGCGGCGAAGAACAATACCGACTGGATGGCCATGAAGTATAAAATGGAAAATGTGATGACGGAGATCGCCCGCATTGAAGCCGCCGTGAAACAGGAAATGGTTACCAACCGCCGGGAAACGGGCGAAAATACCCAACGCATTCGCGCCGAACTGGCCGCTTCGCTCAAAAACTTCGGCGAGCTTATTACTCAAACCATGTCGGGCGCCAGTACGGTGCAGAAAGATAGCTTTCATGCTTTGCTGAACAAACAAAGCGAACAGAATAATGCAATAGCCTTTAGGTTAGACCAGATGCGCGAAACCCTGGAGAAGAAAATGGCCGAAATGCAAACCGGTAACGAACGCAAGCTCGATGAAATGCGCGCTACCGTTGACGAAAAACTGCAGAGAACACTGGAAGCCCGTTTAGGCGAATCGTTCAAACTGGTAAGCGAGCGGCTCGAAGCCGTGCACAAAGGCCTTGGCGATATGCAGCAACTCGCAACCGGAGTAGGAGATCTTAAACGGGTGCTTACAAATGTGAAATCGAGAGGGGTGCTGGGTGAATACCAACTGGAAAGCATTCTTGAACAAATACTTACGATAGATCAATACGGGCGCAACGTAAAAACAAAAGAAGGTTCCAATGCGCTGGTTGAGTTTGCCATAAAATTACCGGGGCGCGGCGATAAAGATAAAGCGGTATGGCTGCCCGTTGACTCCAAGTTTCCGAAGGAAGATTTTGAAGCATTGATGGATGCATACGATCAGGCAATACCCGACCTGGTTGAAGAAATAAGGAAGAACTTTATAAAAGGCATTCGCAAATGCGCCATGGATATCAGCAGCAAATATGTTGACCCGCCGAATACAACTGATTTTGCCATCCTGTTCCTTCCTTTTGAAAGCCTTTATGCCGAGGTGTTGCGTACGCCCGGTTTGTTTGAAAGCATTCAACGCGAACATAAGATCATCATTACGGGACCAACCACCTTATCGGCCCTGCTGAACAGTTTGCAAATGGGTTTCAGAACGCTGGCCATTGAAAAAAGATCAGGCGAGGTATGGCAGTTGCTGGGAGCGGTGAAAACCGAGTTCGGCAACTTTGGCGGTATATTGGAGAAAACGCAAAAGAAGTTACAGGAAGCCAGCAATGTGATAGAACAGGCAGGTGTGCGGTCGAGGGCTATCGAAAAGAAATTACGGGCTGTACAGGAACTGCCGAAAGACGATGCGGTTGCGCTTCTCGGAAAGCAGAACCCGTTGAACCCGGAGCAGGAAAATGAAGAGGAAAGTTAACAGGTTGCCTTGTTGACAAGGGGAACCCGCAATTCGGCCCGCCGAAAATATTTTAAAGCTTACGTATTCGGGCGCTTCGTTACAGCAGCGTAAGGTTTTTGGCTTTATAGGCCTGTAACTCGTTGCTGTCGGGGGTAAGTTCTGTAATTAAATAATCGATCTCATTCACATCGGCGATCTTCATTTGCATCACCGAATTCAGTTTTTCAGAAATGGTCAACACGGCAACTTTGTCGGCTGCATTGATCATGGCTTTTTTTACCTGAATGGTTTCCCAGTCTGAATCGGTTAAACCGCTGTTCGAATCAATGGCATTGATACCGAGAATACACAGATCGGCCTTTATATTACTGAGGTATTGAAACACTTCGCCGCTGACGGTCATCTGGCTATAGGTGGAAATTTGTCCGCCGATCATAATGGTCTTGATCATTGGTTTATCGAGCAGCTCAA
>CBIHPC010000092.1:0-20020 GCA_966211305.1 uncultured Niastella sp. | reverse complement strand
ATAAGGGACGGTTCAAAACCAAAAGAGCTGGTGTTTATCACCGGCTTTTTTTATGTATGCCCCAGCCCCTAAAGAGTGGGATACAGTTTATAGTTTATGGTTTATAGTTCTTTATTTCGGGACTCGCGATTAATAGCACCCGTATTTTCTTTCGCCTTTAGGCTTTCGGCTTTAAGCTGTATTTCGCTTGCGGCTTAAAGCTTACAACTCTATTCTATGTATCTTTAGTAAATGAAGCATATCATCGTGCTGGGAGCAGCCCCCTCTTCATCATCGCTGACCGGGTACCTCGCAAAAGAGGCTGCCGCAAATAACTGGCAGATAACCATTGCCGGCTTATCCCCTGCACCAGCGCCTTATATCGATGCTTCCTTTATTAAAACCCAACTGTTTCAACCGGAAAACGAAACCGAACGACGCCGGCTTATCGCTTCCGCCGACCTGGTTATTTCACTGCTCTCCCCTGCCCTGCACACACTGGCAGCCACCGAATGTTTGCATTATAAAAAGCATTTACTTACGCCATCTGAGATCGACGATCCCGTTTCCGCCCTGCACACTTCCATAAAAAAGGAAAACCTGTTGTTCCTGCAAGAAATGGGGCTCAATCCCGGTATCGACCACATGAGCGCCATGCAACGCATTCACCGTATCAAGGCCAATGGCGGTTCCATCACTTCTTTCAGATCGTATTGCGGCGGACTCATCGCGCCTGAAAGCGATAACAATCCCTGGCATTATAAAGTAACCAGCGCAAACCATAACATTGTACAGGCCGATATAAATGGCGCTGTTTTTAAAGAGAACGGGTTTGTTATACAATGGCCATATGAACAATTATTCGATCCCAACAGGGTAATACATATTCCCGGCATCGGCTACCTGGCCTGGTATCCCAACCGCAACTCCTTACATTATATGTCGCTCTACGGTTTGCATGATGCCAATACCTTTATGCGCTCCACCCTGCACTATCCCGAGTTTTGTTTTGGCTGGAAGAATGTGATCGATCTTAAACTTACCGATGCCACCAGGCGGTACCAGACCGATGGACTTACCCTGCAGGAATTCTTCCAGGAACATTTTGCCAGTCATGGTTTTAGTGAATGGATAGAAAGACAATTGACATCGCGTTTTGCGCAAACCAGGCAACTGCTCGAAAAACTGCAGCAACTGCTCGATGCCGAACAGGAAGCCAATGAAGAGGAAAGAAAAGCGCTGCAGGATTTTATGATGGTCGATTATAACGGACAACTCATGGATGTAAATCTCGATTCCATCAAAACCCAGGCGGCCGCCACGGTGGCCGGACAAATGCACGAAGCCAACCTTTCGATGAAACAGCTTTTTTACCTCGGGATGGACGATAATGAAACCTTCATCAACAAGGGAATGTGCAGTGCCGTGGATGTATTACAGTTTGCCATGGAGCAAAAATTATTGCTGCAACCGGCCGATAAGGACATGGTGGTGCTGCAACATGAGATCGGGTATGAACTGGACGGCAATCAGCACATAGCCACAAGCAGCCTGGTAGTAAAAGGCGAAGACCATCTCAACACCGCTATAAATAAAACAGTGGGACTGCCGCTGGGCATTACCGCCAAACACATCATGCAGGGCACGATCAAAGAAACCGGTTTGCACATTCCGGTTATGTCTGCCGTTTATGTCCCCGTTTTAGAGGAGCTGGAAAAGAATGGCATCTGTTTTGAGGAAAGCGATACAATCCAATAGGTAATAAGCTAAAGACAACGGGCAAATTTGAACGCGCGTATGCCGGGACGGACTATTTCTTAACTCCCGTTTCCCGTAAAAGTGTAATTAAATCCTTCACGCCAAGTGTAGCCGGTTTTTCGATATTTGTAACATTCATAACATCGGGGGTGTTCGGGATCTTTTTGTCGATCACGTATTTGGGAATATCCATGGGCGCATAATTTACCAGTCCGGCCGCGGGATAAACCACCAGTGAAGTGCCCACAACCACAAATACATCAGCGCTAAGCACAACCGGTATGGCCAGTTCGATCATGGGCACCGGTTCTTCAAACCAAACAATATGCGGACGCAGCTGGGCGCCGTCTTCGGCTGTATCGCCCAGTTTCATATCGTCACGAATTTCGTAAACCAGCGATTCATCATGTTCGCTGCGCATTTCAAAAATAGAACCGTGCAGGTGTAATACTTTTTTTGAACCTGCGCGTTCGTGCAGGTCATCGATATTTTGGGTAATGATGGTAACGTCAAAATCATCCTGCAGGCTGGCCAAACCAACGTGGGCAGCATTGGGCTCGGCTTCGAGCGCGCTTTTACGGCGCTGGTTATAAAAATCCAGTACCAGGGCAGGGTTCTTTTTCCAGGCACGGGGTGTTGCCACATCTCTTACGTCATATCCTTCCCATAAACCATCGCTGTCGCGAAAGGTTCTCAATCCGCTTTCGGCGCTTATTCCTGCACCAGTCAATACTACGATCTTCTTTTTGCTCATAGGTCAAATATACAAAAGCCAGTGGTTAGTAGCGAGTGGCTAGCAGGGCTTTTATTCGTGATTAATAAATAATAGCAAGCAAAACTTAATATTGCAGTCACAAAATAAAACTGGTTTTCCCACCAGCTATTTACTACCAGCCACTCGTTTTTAAAAAGGTGAGCCTTTCAGGAAAGACCCACCCAGGTTAAAAATGAACCCTATTTAGAACACTACTGTTTTAATAGCGTTCCCACCGGCTATTTCTTTACCATTAATGAACCGGCTGCCTGTACAAGACTGATAAACTCCTGCCGATAGCCGTTTGTATCGGCGCCTTTGGAACCTTTGGCCAAACCAAGCACCTGTTGAAAGGAAGTGTTCTGTTTAAATTCAGAATTGCGCAGCAACATGCCGAAAGAAGCTACCGCAGCCGAGAACCGGAAATTATCGGAAGTGGCGGCTAAAGCAAGATGCGAATCGGTAACGGGATGAACGATCAGTTTGCTTATATCGCCATCGGGCTTTTTATAGCGCAGCTTGATGGTCATCAGTTCATCGCCGCCGGAAGGAATTGTATTATTTTTCGCCGGCTGATATTTCAGCTCATCAACTTTGGCAATGAAGCTGCTTTTTACACCGGCAGGTATTACTTCATATAAAGCCGTAACGGTATGGCCCGAACCCAGTTCACCGGCGTCCTTTTTATCGTCGTTAAAATCTTCCGCCGCCATTACGCGGTTCTCATAACCGATCAACCGGTAGGCCTGCACTTTTGCCGGGTTGAATTCGATCTGGATCTTTACATCTTTGGCAATAGTGAACAAGGTACTGCCGAATTCCGACACCAGTACTTTGCGCGCTTCATTGATGTTATCTATGTAGGAATGATTACCATTCCCTTTATCGGCCAGCTGTTGCATTTTATTATCCTTGTAGTTACCCATTCCATAACCCAGTACGCTCAGGAAAACACCGCTTTTTCTTTCCTTTTCTATCAACGATACCAGTTCATCGTCGCTGCTTACGCCTACATTGAAATCGCCATCGGTTGCAAGGATGATGCGGTTATTCCCACCTTTGATAAAATTTTCGCGGGCAACCTTATACGCCAGTTGAATGCCTTCGCCGCCGGCGGTGGAGCCACCGGCCTGCAGGTTACCGATCGCTTCTTTAATGGCTGTTTTACTGGCGCCGCCGGTAGCGGGAAGCACCAGTCCGGCATTGCCTGCATATACCACAATTGCTACTTTATCATCGGGGCGCAGCTGATCAACCAGCAGGTTCATGGAAGTTTTTACAAGCGGCAACTTATTGGGCTCATCCATAGAGCCTGACACATCGATGAGGAATACGATATTGGCGCCGGGCAGGTTTTGTAAAACGATCTCCTTTCCCTGGATACCAATATGCACCAGGCGGTGCTGCGGGCTCCACGGGCATTCTGACAATTCGGTATTTACAGAGAACAGCTCCTCATTGGCGGGTTGCGGGTAGGCATAATCGAAGTAATTGATCATTTCTTCTATACGCACCGCGCCTGCGGGTGGAATACTGCCGTTATTTATATAGCGGCGAATATTGCTATAGGCCGCTTCGTCTACGTCGATGGAAAAAGTGGAGAGGGGATTCTGCGTAGCAGCAAGGAATCTGTTCTCGACAATATGATCGTAATCTTCGGTTTTAAAATCCTTTGTTTTTTCTTTTACAGTGTAGGGCATGGGCGCCTCTTCATTCATTACTTCCCCGTCTTTTACAATCTCTGTAACAACGCATTTATTCGTCCACACGGCAGGCTCAGGTGAAAGAACAACCAACGCGTTATCTGTTGTGGCATCTTCACTTTTGTATGGGGCTGCTGCGCCGCCACTGTCAGCAGCTTGTTTTTCGGTTGTTCCGCCATTTTTTCCGCTATCGTTACAGGCAATAAAGATCCATAGCAGCAATGCTGCAAGCAGTTTACATAAAAATTTCATGACTGTGTTTTTAGGTGTGCGTAGTATTTAGATGCAGGGAGAGAAAAATTACATAAATAATTTACCCCCGGGCCGGCAAGTACATTAATACTAAAAAAAGGTGCCACAGTTGAACCGTAACACCTTTTACCTATTTTTAGAAGAAAGCTTTTGCGGATAATAGTAAGGCTGAGCAGAGTTGTTTGCCGTTTCACGACTGCCGACTACAGACCAGCCAGCTCCATGATCGCCGCCCATTCATCATCGGTAACCGGTTGCACCGATAACTGGCTAATGCGTACCAGGGCCATATTGGCAAGACGTTTATCTTTTTTTATTGCGCTTAATGAAACGGGATTTTTCAGCTTTTTATATGGCTTAAGGTCAACCGCCACCCATTTATCATCATCGGTGGAAGGATCCTGGTAAAACTCTTTTACCACCTTAGCTATACCAACGATCTCCAACCCTTCATTGCTGTGATAATATAATACCTCTTCGCCTTTTTTCATTGCTTTCAGGTTGTTCCGCGCCGCGTAATTGCGAACGCCGTCCCAAAAGGTCTGTTTGTCTTTTTCGAATTGTTCCCAGGAATAAACAGAAGGTTCCGATTTTACCAGCCAGTATGCCATTGTTACTTTAATTAGGGGCGAAAGGTAATATTTTTTTCCAAAAGTTAAATCCAGCCAAAACCAGCTTCCGTATATGAATTGAATTCATTACCGGTACATGATCAATAAACACAAAAAACTTTCTTTACCTAATTTAATATTTAAACAACTCACTTATGAAATTGGTAAAAAGTCTGGCCATGCTGGTTGCAGCTGCCTTTATAATGAACACATCATTTGCACAGGAAAAAACCGTGAATGCAGGCGGAGCGCCTATGTTCCCTTCGAAAAACATTGTGGTGTTACCCAGGAGCTAAAAGCTCTATCTGAAAGGGCCCCGATATCTATTGGGGCTCTTCTTTAATATTATCATAATAAAAATCCAACAGGTTCACACCCCCGTAGATATAATAGATCATTACCACTTTTATAAATTAAATGTTCAATCATGAAAAAGAAGAAAATGCTGCTCACTGTTCTGGCGGCGGCAGGTATTACAACGGCTGGTCTGGTATATGCAGCAGACCATATTGACGCTCCCGCTGTCACCAATCAGTCAACCGACATTACAGATGTGTATGTATTCGGGGGACAGGATGTAAACAACCTGGTATTTGTTGCCAATACGCAGGGATTGCTTGCCCCTTCAGCTACCGGCGCAGCCCAATGGGATGCCAACACCCTTATTGAGTTCAACATCGACAACAACGAAGACAACATAGAAGATCTGGTGATACAGGGTATTTACAACAATGGCATGATGAAAGTTTATGGCCCGGTAAAACCATCTGAAACGGGCAACCGCAGTCAGCTTGAAGGCAAGGTAACCGCCGAAGTCTCCGTTACGCCTTATGGCGCTGCTGCCAATATAGGCACCGGCAGTGGGATGAAAGTATTTGCCGGTCCGCGCGACGATCCATTCTTTTTTGACCTGAACCAGTATAAAAAGATCATTGCAGGAACCGCAACCAGTTTCAACAACCCGGGTACCGATGCATTCGCCGGCACCAATGTGTTAAGTTTTGTTGTTGAAGTTCCGAAATCGATGCTTAATGCAAAGAATGGTAAGCTGAATGTTTGGGTGGAGACAAAAAAGAAAATGTAACCCTACAGCCACCGCCAACTCGCGAAACACCCCACAAAGTTCATAATCACTATTTACAAAATCATTCTAATAATTTTTTATGAATATACATTCATTAGGCAAGCTATTGCTTATAGCTACCGGCATAATTACTTTCCCTGCCTGCGACAAAGACGATGATAAAGAAAAAACCTATTATCAAACGCAGGACCAGATGGCGCGTCCCGCAATCAATACCGTATTCGTATCTGCGGCCGACAAGGATATGTTCAATACCACAACGCCTTCCATGATGAATGGGGCATTTGCCGGCAAATTCAAATCGAGACTGCTGGCGCTGAATGCCGGATATACCACCAACCTGCTGGGCTTAAATGCCGACCAGTTCACCAATGTGCTGGTAACCGACGTACTGAATGCCTCCACCACCGCGCCCACTACGTTTTACGATGGCACCAATGTACTTACAGGCCGCGCACCCGCTGATGACGTAATTGACGTTGAGCTTACGCTGATCTTTGGCGGACCAACCGGCGCCTCCAACCCCGGTTTAACCAGCGATAATGTAAGTGCCAATGACAAAGCGTTTCTGAGTTCATTCCCTTACCTGGCAACCCCACATTAGCGTTATACAGGAATACGAAGTAAGAAGTTTGAGATCAGCAATATCCTGGGTTTTCTTACTCTTACTTCTTACTTCATACTTCCTTCATCGCTTCCACCAACACCACCTGACATGAAAAAACTACTATATTACGCACTGCTGATCGTATTCACTTCCTGTAAAGAAGAACCGGTTACCAATGCCACCGACTATGCCGCCTTTCTGCAACCATCGCCCAATACACGATTACAGCAAATTGAAGAAGAGCTAACGTTCTGGCAAAACAGGCCGCCGGGCGATATCATTGCGGAATCAAAAATTGCCTCCCTGTACGCAAAACGGTTTGCCTATACCGGCAACATTACAGAAATACACCTGGCCGACAGTCTTTACCGGCAGGTGAATACGCTTAACCACACCACCAGTTCGGGCACCTTTCGCTCACTCGCCGCCAATTGCATTACCCAACACCGCTTTTTACAGGCAAAACAATACATTGATTCGGCGCTTGCTTTAGGCGATGACAGATACTTAACCGTGCTGATGGAATTTGACGTATCGATGGAACTCGGCGACAAAGACCGTGCGCGAAGGGCATTAAACAGCCTGGCCGATAAGAACAGTTTCGAATACCTGATCCGCGAGGCAAAATATAAAGATCATGTGGAAGGCGACCTCGATGCGGCGATCGTTCTGATGGAAAAAGCGTATGATAAAATAAAAGACAATCCCAACCCGGCGCTTTATTGCTGGATCAGATCGAACCTCGGCGATCTTTACGGCCATGCCAACCGTTACCGCGAATCGTACAAATGCTATTTGGAGGCACTGGCCACCGACAGGCATTATTACCATGCATTGAAAGGAATTGCCTGGCTGGCTTTTTCGCACGATAAAGATGTGGCAAACGCCCGCAAAATTGTGGCATATTTACAGCAGCGGCATCCCGTTCCTGATTATGAATTATTACTTTCGCAGCTCGCAGCCGGGGAACAGGATAGCGTTCAATATAAACGGCATTTGACCGCATTTATGGCAGCCACGGAAAACCCGCTTTACGGAGCTATGTATAACAAATATCTGTTCAGCATCGCGGCCGGGGAACTGAACGATCCTGCGCGGTGTTTGCAGATAGCGCAGGAAGAGGTAGCGCACAGGCCCACACCCGAAGCATACAGCTGGCTGGCCTGGGCGTATTGCCGGAATGCACAGGCATCGAAAGCGATGGAAATAGTGCGGCGGCATGTTGCAGGCAAATGTTTTGAACCCGATGCCCTTTTCTATACGGGCAAAGTATACCAGGCCGGTGGCGAAAAAAGAGAAGCGCGGAAATATTTACAAGCCGCGAAAGAAAGTGCATATGAATTAGGACCGGTGATGAGCGGCAAAATAAACGAATCATTAAAAACCCTGTAACAAATCATGAAAAAGATTTTTACAACCGCTTTCATCTGTTTGCTGGCAACAATGGCCTGGAGCCAAAGCGCTGTACAAGGGCGCGTTATAGAAAAAAACAGCCGGCAACCGCTGGAGCTGGCGTATGTACGCTGGAGTAATACCACCGAAGGTGTTGTTACCAATAAGCAGGGTTTCTTCACATTGAATAAAACCACCGCAGCTGACAATGCCGCGCTTATAATCTCATTTATTGGTTTTGCTACCAGGGAAATACAAACGGCCGGAGAATCATCTATTGTGGTTGAAATGGATAAAGGGCCGGTGAACTTACAGGAAGTGGTGATAATGCCGCAATCGACAGCCGCTTCATTTCACACGATCAGTAAGATCGATCTGAACCTGCAACCCGTTCGGTCTGCACAGGATATCCTGCGCACAGTGCCGGGTTTGTTCATTGGTCAGCACCAGGGCGGCGGAAAGGCCGAACAGATCTTCCTGCGCGGTTTCGATATAGACCATGGAACCGACATCAATGTAACGGTTGACGGGTTACCGGTAAATATGGTGTCTCACGCGCACGGACAGGGGTATGCCGATCTGCATTTTCTTATTCCCGAACTCACCGGCAGTGTTGATTATGGCAAGGGGCCCTATTACACGCAATTTGGCAACCTTGGAACCGCCGGCTATGTAAGCATGAACACGGTGAACAGTCTTGATAAAAGCACGGTAAAGCTTGAAGGCGGTCAGTTCAATACCATGCGCGCAGTGGCAATGATCGACCTGTTGAGCGATAAGCAAAAACAAAAAGGAACGAATGCATATGTAGCCAGTGAATTCCTGTACTCCGACGGTCCGTTCGAGTCAGCACAGTATTTCAACCGGTTCAATATATTCGGTAAGCTGAACACGCACCTGGGCAATTCAAACAAACTCACGCTCATTGCCTCTACATTGAACAGCGATTGGGATGCGTCTGGACAAGTGCCCGACCGGGCCGTAAAAAGCGGACTGATCGGCCGGTTTGGTTATATCGACAATACCGAAGGCGGTTATACCAATCGCACCAATGCCAGCGCACAACTTACCAGTTATTTATCGCCCAATACCACCTGGGAGAACCAGGCGTATTATTCCAATTACAATTTCAACCTGCATTCCAATTTCACTTTCTTTTTAAACGATCCGGTGAATGGCGATCAGATCCGTCAGCGGGAAGGAAGAAATATTTATGGGTATCATTCCAAATTGTTGAACGAAACCAACCTCGGCACCTGGAACCTGCAATCATTATACGGCGCCGGTTTTCGCCTCGATCAAACCCGCAATACCGAATTATCGCATACCATCAACCGCAATACCGTGCTCGAATATACCCAGCTGGGAGATATTCGCGAAACGAATGCTTTTGCTTATGTAGATGAAAGCATAGAAAAGAACAGGTGGCGGTTCAATGTAGGCGCACGGCTCGATTATTTTAATTTTCATTACAACGATAAACTCAATGCCGGTCAATCGCCCGATCAGTCGAAAGTGATCGTAAGCCCCAAGGTAAACATACAATACACGGTCAATACAAAAACGCAGTTGTACCTGAAAACGGGAAAAGGGTTTCATTCAAACGATGCGCGGGTAGTTGTGTTCAACCGGGGTTACGACATTCTGCCCGCCGCCTATGGCGCCGACTTTGGCATGTTGTTAAAACCAACCCGCAATTTGCTGGTGAATGTAGCCGCATGGTATTTGTACCTGCAGCAGGAGTTTGTATATGTAGGCGATGAAGGTGTGGTAGAGCCCAGTGGAAAAACACGGCGGGTCGGTATCGATGTTTCGGCGCGGTACCAGTTCAACAACTGGCTGTTTGCCGATGCCAACCTGAACCTCGCCAAACCCCGCAGTGTGGAAGACCCAAAAGGAGAAAATTATATTCCGCTGGCGCCAACGCTTACCAGTACCGGCGGATTGAACTGGCAGTTAAAGAACGGATTGAACGGCAGTGCGCGCTACCGGTATATGCACGACCGCGCAGCGAATGAAGATAAGTCGGTTATGGCTAAAGGATATACCATAACGGATCTTTCAATAAATTATACAAAGAAGAAATATGAGGTTGGACTGGCCATAGAAAACCTGTTCAATGTAAAATGGAATGAAACGCAGTTCAATACCGAATCAAGGTTGAAAGACGAACCCGATCCCGTATCGGAGATCCACTTTACACCCGGAACGCCGTTCTTTGCACGGATGAAACTGGCGGTGTTTTTTTAACATCCAAAACATCCTGGTTCACATTGTGGTTGCGGTAACTGTGTAAGATCTGTTACAAACACATACCCACCGAACAGCCCGAAGATAAGGCACACTACAAAAACGATCAAAGATACGATCAGGATCGTTTTTCCCTGTTTCCTGGTTTCCTCATCGTAAGTATAAACTTTACGGCCATCAGGTAACGTTTTGGTAGATTGTAACAATACCAATCCAATCAAAACGCCAAAGAAGCCACCCATAACAGCAAAAAAACGACCAGCGAAAACCCAGCCTCTTCCTTCATGTTCAGGTTTGGCCAATGTTTCAATCCTGTTTTTCCAGAGCGCATCCAGTTCGTCACCTGAATACGTTATACCACGTGATTCCAGTATTTTACGGGCGATCACAAAATCGAGCCGTCCCCATTCATCGGGTTTCCTAAGTATCTCTATCAGTTCAAAATCTTCAAATTTAAAAAGGTAATAATCAGGGTCCACCTCACCGATATTGACCTTTATACTTTCCCGCAAAATGCGGTTAGCTTTTTCAA
The DNA here is from genome assembly GCA_966211305.1 of uncultured Niastella sp. Lineage (GTDB taxonomy): Bacteria > Bacteroidota > Bacteroidia > Chitinophagales > Chitinophagaceae > Niastella. The sequence continues at coordinate 9,098 of CBIHPC010000092.1, read as the reverse complement.
ATTGATTGGCAGGTATTCTCACTTCATATTGGTAAGCAGGCCCGCCCCCGGCAATCACCTGGTCCACAACTTGTTTAATAGCAGCAAACTCGTGTGGAATATGATGCGCTTTTAATACGGCCAGCACCGGCTGCGCCTGATCGGAACTGAAGAACTTTTCGTAGGTGGTGAGGCGGGACATGAGAATGGGTTTGCGGGTATGAAGATACGGAGATAAACGTTCAGCCCGCCTCAGAGAACCGTGGCTTCAAATATGTTAAATTATATTCTACCCAATCCCCAACAACTCTACCTCAAACACCAGTGTGCTGTTAGGCCCTATCTGCGCACTTACCTGTTGCTCGCCATAGCCAAGGTGTGGCGGAATGAAAAAACGCCATTTGCTGCCGGTGGGCATCAGTTGTAAACCTTCCGTCCACCCTTTTATAACCCGGTTTAACGGGAACGTGGCGGGCTGGCCGCGGCGCACTGAACTGTCGAACACCGTACCATCGATGAGTGTACCATGGTAATGGCAGGTTACACTGCTGGTAGCGCCTGGTTTAGCCCCCGTGCCTTCAGTAATGATCTCATACTGCAACCCGCTGGGCAATGCCACTATGCCGGGTTTCTGTTTATTGGCTTCCAGAAAGTCGGTTCCCGCTTTCAGGTTTGCTTCTGCTTTTTCTTTCCGTTGTTGAAATAGTCTGTCTGCAATTCCCATAAAAAATCATTTAAGTTATTAAATGAAGCTTTCGTTTTCTAAGATTAAGGCCAAAAACCGAAAGCTTAAAGCCTAAGGCTAATACAGCATTCGCCGTAATGAGGCCTGAATTTAATCGCGAGTCCTGAACAAAAGAACTATAAACAATAAACCATAAACTATAAACTGATCTACCACCCACTCGCCAGCACATCCGCAATATGCATCGTTTGCAAATCCATACCTTTTTTACGGATATGCCCGTCGAGATGCATCAGGCACGACAAGTCGGTTGATATAATACATTCAGCCCCCGTATTCTTTGCATTAATGCTTTTCTGATCGGCCATCCCAATAGAAATAGGGTCGAACTTTACCGCAAAGGTGCCGCCAAAACCGCAGCAGGTCTCTACATCGTTCATTTCTACCAGTTCCAGTCCCTTTACATGGCTCAATAATTTCCGCGGCTCCTGTTTGATCTTACATTCGCGTAAACCGGCGCACGAATCGTGATAAGTTGCTTTGGTATATAAACTGGCGCCCACGTTCTCTATCTTCAACACATTTACCAAAAAGTCGGTGAACTCGTACGTTCTTTCTTTCAGCTTATTTACCTCCAGTATCTGTTGGGTATTCTCAAATAATGTGGAGTAATAATTTCTTACAAAACCTACGCAGGAAGCGCTGGGGGCAACAACATAATCGGTGCCTGTACCGCTGAAATCCTTTATGAATTTGGAGCAAACTTCGCGGGCATCGTCCCAGAACCCGGCATTGAAAGCCGGTTGTCCGCAACAGGTTTGATTGGTATTGTACGTTACGGTGCACCCTGCTTTTTCCAGCACTTTAACCATATTGAAGGCCGTGTTGGGAAACAACTGGTCTACAAAGCAGGGAATGAATAATTGAACCTTCATGGCAAATCCCCTTTTAAATGAAAACAGGGTGAACGCTTTGCCGGCGGGCAAAGCATTCACCCTGCAAATCTATAAATGATTTTTAAACGACTGTGTAAGTGCGATCATCTTTAACGCAGTGATGGCGGCTTCTTCGCCCTTGTGGCCATGTTTTCCGCCGATGCGCTCCTGCGCCTGCTGATCGTTATCTACCGTTAAAATGCCGAAGATAACAGGCACGGGTAAGGTCAGGTTCAATTGGGTGATGCCGGTTGTTACACCCTGGCATACATATTCAAAATGCGGTGTATCGCCCCGTAATACGCAGCCGAGGGCGATAAAAGCGTGCGGACGGTCATCCTTGTATTTATTCGCATCCCAGTAACTTTTTATTCCAAAAGGAATTTCAAAAGCGCCGGGAACGGTCACCACCTTCACATCTTTAATACCTGCGCGTTCAAAAATGGTATGACAGCCTTTTTCAAGTTCATCGATTATAGCAGCATTCCATTCGGTGCGTACTATAACAACACAGGCATTCGTGTTTAGAATGCCTGTATCTATCTGTAATAACTTACTATTGCTTACTTCAGCCATGTTTCTTGGTTTCAGGTTACATGTTTCGGGTTGCAGGGGCTTCAGGTTCGGCTTGCTGACAAAACTTCAGATATCCCGCCTTCCCTGCAACCTGTATCCTGTAACCTGTAACTGATTGTTACAACCTCTACAGCTTAATTCAGATCTCCTAACTTTCCCAGGTATTTATCAACTTCAAAAGCACGCTGGCTATTAGGATATTTGTCCTTTACCTGGTGCAACAGTTCGATGGCTTCCTTGTTCTTGCCCAGCTCCTGGCTCAGCATGGCTGCGCGGAACAGGTATTCAGGAGAATTTGCATCATCCTTATCGAACATGGTACCGGCTTTCTTATAATAATCGATGGCTTCCTGTTTTTTGCCCAACTCTGAATGCGCATCGCCCAGTAAACCGGCTTTACGCAATTCCAATTGTACCTGATCGGTTGAGAAATCTTTCAACTGTTTGATGGCATTGTTGAAATCGCCCAGTTGCATATAGCAGGCGCCCGCATAGAATTTAGCCAGGTTACCGGCTTTGGTTCCGCTATGAGCTGAGATCACTTTCAGAAAACCGGGGCTCTTTCCATCACCGTTCAAGGCGAGTTTGAAAGAATCCTGTCTGAAATAATCTTCTGCTTTCCAGATGGCTTCGGCCGCTTTAGCTTCAGCCGGCCCTTTAAAGAAATTGTTATAGGCAAAGTAACCGCCGATAACCACAACCAGACCAACCACAGCGTAGGTAATAAGTTTGTTGTTCTTACCCCAGAAATCGCGGGCTGAGTCCACCACTCTCTCTTCGGTTGATTTTTCAATCGGTTGTTCAGGCACTTGTTTTACTTCAGTGGCCATGAATGTTATTGTTTTAATTGGACAATGTTGTTTACTAAGGTCAGGTTTGCTCCGCAGTAGTCACCACTGCGAAAAGAGGTTTAATCAACGATGAACGGATAATCGGGCGTCATCACGATGTCTTTCAACACCTCGTCATCTGCCGGGAATGGCGACTCTTCGGCGAATTTCACCGCAGCAGCCACTTTATCGTTAACGCGTTTATCTATCGCTGCAATTTCGTCTTTGGTAGCGTATTTGTTCTTCGTAATGGTGTTCAACACCAGTTGAATGGGGTCGCGTTGTTTGTACTCTTCCACTTCTTCCTTGGTACGGTATTTCTGAGGGTCAGAAATTGAGTGACCTTTATAACGGTAAGTTTTGATCTCGAGTAAGGTTGGTCCACCGCCTTCGCGTGCTCTTTTCACCGCACGGCTCATAGCTTCGTGAACAGCTTCGGCACTCATGCCGTCTACTGAATCGGCGGGCATTTCATAAGCATCGGCCAGTTTGAAAATATCGTGTACGTTGCTGGTACGTGTAACAGAGGTACCCATGGCGTAGTTGTTGTTCTCGCAAATGAATATGGCCGGTAATTTCCAGGTCATGGCCATATTGAATGTTTCGTGCAAAATACCCTGGCGGGCAGCGCCGTCGCCAAAGAAAGTCACTGATAAGTTATCGGTTCCTTTATATTTTTCTGCGAAGGCCAAACCGGCTCCGGTGCCTATCTGGGCGCCTACAATACCGTGACCACCGAAAAAGTATTCTTTTTTACCAAAAAAGTGCATGCTGCCACCTTTACCTTTGGCGCAACCTGTAGCTTTACCATACAGCTCGGCCATACAGCTTTCAGGGCTCATTCCTTTGGCGAGGGCCAGACCGTGATCGCGGTAAGCGGTTACAAAAGGATCTTCCTGGCGGGTAGCGGTCATAACTCCGGCGGCAATTGCTTCCTGCCCTACATAGGCGTGGAAAAAGCCGCGGATCTTACCTTCCATTTTATATTTTTCTTCGGCTGCCAGTTCAAATTGACGGATTAAGAGCATTAACTCGTACCAGTACAAATACGTTTCTTTGGAGAATTTCGAAGCCACAGTATAAAAAATTTGAAGTTTTAACCCCGCCGACGCTCCCCGACTTTCATCGGAGCAGGCTGGCAAAGGCGGGGGCAAAGATAGGGTAAGAAAGGGAAATATGGAATGCGGATTTGATATTTTAAGCCGGATTGAGGATTTGATTGCCAGTTGTTTGGGAGAAAAATGGGCCTAAAAGCTAAATTTCGGGCCGAATTCCAGTAAAAATGACACATTATCATGATCATCAAGGTTTTTTTACCGGCCGGAACCGGCCTTTTGCATCCGGGAGGCTATCTTGCAGCCCGAAATACAACTGCTGGCTTCAGGCAAATACTGGCTAAAGCTGAAAGCGAATACAACTACAAGCCGCACGTTGCAAGCAGCAGGAAATACAGGCCGCGAAAACTAAGAAACTGAATAACTGAATAACTGAATATTGCTGACCCTGAATAACATATCGCTAACACAATTTAAAAACTATTCAACCCGCAGTTTTTTCTTTACCGAAAGGATCGTAGGCATTTGCGGCCAGAACGGCGTGGGCAAAACCAACCTGCTCGATGCCATCTATTACTGCTGTTTTACCAAAAGCTATTTTACCCGCAGCGACAGCCAGAATATTCTGCACAATGCCAACGGTTTTCGAATCGAGGGGAATTTTACCCGGCAGGGCGATCCGCTGAAAGTGGTTTGCATCCTGCGCGAGACCGGCCGCAAGGAATTTACCGCCAACGATGAGCCGTACGAAAAGCTTGCCGCCCATATCGGCCGCCTGCCCTGTGTGATCATTGCCCCCGACGATGTGCAGATAATCACCGGCGCCAGCGAAGAACGCCGCCGGATGCTCGATGCCCTGCTTTGCCAGCTCGATGCCGGCTACCTGCAACACCTGATGGATTATAATAAAGTATTGCAGCAACGCAATGGCTTTCTGAAATCCCTGGCCGATAAACGCATCACCGATCACAAACTGCTCGATGTATACGATGACCAGCTCTGCCGCTATGGCGCCTATGTATATAATAAAAGATATGAATTTCTTGAAGGATTCCTGCCCCTTGTAGCCGCATTTTACACGCAGATTGCCGGACAAACAGAACCGCTTGCTTTAAACTACGAAAGCCAGTTGCACGAATGTTCTTTTGCACAGCTTTTAGCACGCACACGGCAGAAAGACATTATTGTGCAACGCACCAGCGGCGGTATTCACCGCGATGACATCAATTGCCAGCTGAACAACCAGCCCTTCAAGGCGCTGGCCTCGCAGGGACAACGCAAAAGCCTGCTCTTTGCCATGAAACTGGCCGAATTCGATACCCTTAAACAGGCAAAAAACTTTCCGCCCCTGCTCCTGCTCGACGATGTTTTTGAAAAACTCGATGCCGGCCGCATGCATAACCTGCTCGATCATGTGTGTGTGAAGAATCTGGGACAGGTGTTTATTACTGATACACACCCCGACCGGATAAAATTTCATTTTGATAGCCTGGGCATTCCGTTTCAATTGATCAGTTTATAGTGTATGGTTTGTTGTATATTGTTCTTTCATTCGAAATGAACTATAGCTTGCAGCAGATTTTCTTACCTTTGAAATGGAACGCCTTCCAAACCCGAAACCGGAAACAACAAACTACAAACAAACAATGGGCGAATATTCATTAGGTGATGCGCTGAAATATTTCCTCAAGAACAGCAAGCTGAAAGGATACGTGCAGGCAATGCAAATTGAAGACGTGTGGGAAGAGATCATGGGTAAAACAATCGCCAAATACACCGAAAAAATACAGATCCAGGGTAAAACACTATATATTTCTACCAGCATGGCCCCGCTGAAACAGGAGCTGCTTTATCAAAAAGAAAATATCATAAAAAGAGTGAATGAAAAGTTGGGTGAAGATGTGATCATGGATGTAGTGATACGATAAGTTTGTAGCAACCGGTTTACTGAAAAATTTTATGACTTTCGAATTAGAAGTCAATTAGAACCTGCAGCCGGTTCCGGTAAATCCTGCTGTAATTTCCGTATTTTGTTATGCAAAAGGTATGCGTAACCTTAAATATACTGAAAATACCAGCCTTAAGAAATAAAACCAACATGCTAAATGAAATGGCCCATCCTGTTAATGCCGGTTTTACTAACCCTTGCCTGTGATTCAAGACAAAAAGAAGAAGAGCTGCACAAGCGGGAAATTGCTATCAATGAAAAAGAACAACAGCTATTGCTGAAAGAAAAAACGTTACAACTAAAAGAAGAGGAACTGCTGAAAAGAGAAAATCGTGTCGATAGCACATCGGCCAGAGACAGCACACACATTATAGACCCCGGTTTAACCGGCGCCTGGTTTGTAAAAATGACCTGCACAGAAACAACCTGCGCCGGTTCTGCCGTAGGCGATACCAAATCCGAAACCTGGCTGTTCTCCTATGAAAGCAGCACATTGGTCGTTAGGGCAATGTCGAACAACCAGTTGATCAGGGTGTATACAGGTTCTTATACCGGTAATACCATTGAGCTTACAGAAGAAGAAACGCATGCTGCGGCATCGGCAAAAATGGTGGTAAGGCTTACTTTTGCCGATAAAACGCATCTCGAAGGGCAACGCGTGATCACCAGGCCCGATTGCAGAATTCTTTATTCACTTCAATTAGAAAAAGAAAGGGTTCAGAATTGATATGTATTTGCTGAATGAAATAAATGTTAGCCTGCCGCTGAGCAACCCGGTGATCATTTTCTCCCTGGTATTATTTATTATTCTTTTTGCGCCTATCTTATTCAATAAAATAAAGGTACCCCATATCATTGGGTTGATCCTTGCCGGCATGATCATAGGCCCGTATGGACTGAACCTGCTCCTGCGCGACAGCAGTATTGTGCTTTTTGGAACGGTGGGACTGTTGTATATCATGTTTACTGCGGGGCTGGAAATAGATATGGAGGAATTTAAAAAGAACCGGATCAAGAGCCTTGTGTTCGGTTTGTTTACGTTTTTCATACCCATGGGCCTGGGTAGCGTGGTGGTATATTATACGTTACAATTCTCCTGGCCTACCTCGTTGTTGCTGGCGGGCATGTTTGCATCGCATACCCTGCTGGCCTACCCGATCGCCAGCCGGTATGGAATTTCAAGAATACGTTCGGTAACCTTAACCATCGGTGGAACCATAATTACAGATATACTCGCCTTGCTTGTGCTGGCCGGGGTTATCGGAATGACAAAAGGTGATATTACCGCCTCGTTCTGGTTCAACCTGGCATTGTATTCCCTTGGTTTCGGGGCAATCGTTTTCTTTGTTTTTCCATTGATCGCCCGCTGGTTCTTCAAAACTTTCGATGATTCTGTAGCTCAATACATTTTCGTATTGGCCATGGTTTTTCTTGGCGCTTTTCTGGCTGAACTGGCAGGGCTGGAACATATTATCGGCGCTTTCCTGGCCGGCCTCGCCCTGAACAGGTTCATCCCGCATTCATCGCCGCTGATGAACCGTATTGAGTTTGTGGGCAACGCTTTTTTCATTCCGTTCTTTTTGATCAGTGTGGGCATGCTGATCGATTTCAGCGTGCTGTTCAAAGGATTCGGCGCTTTGAAAGTAGCCGCCATTATGACGATCCTTGGCATCCTTTCAAAGTTCATCGCCGCCTTTCTTACACAGAAAACATTCCGCCTGTCGTTGCTTGAGCGCAATATGATATTCGGCCTCAGCACGGCAAGAGTAGGCGCCACCCTGGCCATTGTATTGGTAGGTTATAATATCATAACCGGTGAAACCGCAACAGGCGAACCCATCAGGTTATTGAATGAAGACGTATTGAACGGAACCATTATCATGATACTGGTAACGTGCACCGTTAGTTCATTCATTGTAGAAAAATCGTCCCGTAAACTTGCCCTGCAGGAAGAAAATGTATCAGCCGGCGATGATCATACAGAAAGGATACTGGTTTCCCTGGCCTACCCTGAAACCGTAACCGAGCTTATAGACTTCGGGCTGATGTTGAAACCAAAGAACAGCGCCATTCCCGTTTATGCCCTGAACATAGTAAGCGATGATTCTGATGAAAGCAAAACAAGGTCGGTGGCAAAAAAAATGATGGACAATGCGGTTCGCCATGCAGCCGCAACCGAACAATCAATTATTCCCATAACCAGGTACGATATAAACATCAGTAACGGTATAATTTATACGATCAAGGAACAGAACATTACCGACCTGGTGATCGGTTTACATCAGGATGCCAGCCAAAAGAATTTCCTCGGGCCTGTTGCCGAACGCATACTGAGCCATACCTCGGAAACGGTTTTCATTTACAAACCCGTTCAACCCTTTAATACCTTAAAAAGAATATTGGTGGTTATCACTTTAAAGGCAGAACTCGAGCCCGGTTTTCCGCACTGGTTCCGTAAAGTGACCACTATTGCAAAAGAATCGGGACTGGGCATTGTTTTTTATGCCGCCAGGGATACCATTAATGAACTGAAAGACCAGCAGCATGTTCAAAAGACCGAAATAAAGATGTCGTTCCAGGAATTTTCGCAATGGGATGATTTTTTGATCTTTACCCGGGAAGCCAGAAAGAACGACCTGTTGATAATCGTTTCCTCCCGTAAAGGCCAGGTATCGTATCAATCGCAGCTCGACAAGCTTTCGTATTACCTCACCAGTTATTTTACCGACAGCAGTTTTATTTTGCTGTACCCGCAACAGGTTGAACGGGGCATTAAAATGGGTGATGTACAACGCATCGACAGCAGCCTGGCAGAAACTATCAGTGAAAAAGTAGCCACTATTGGAAAAGCCAATAAACTTTGGAAGCGGGACAGAAAGAACAGGAAATAGCCGGGCGTTTTCGTTCACCGGTTTACAACCCGCCGGTTCAGGCACTACCCACTTTTAATTGTACCGACCGGAAATATGGCCCTTTTTAAATATCGCTTTTCGACCTATACCCTCAGCGCCCCACGAAACCCTCTGACCCCGTAGTATGAATCGGCGCCGTTATGATATATGAACACCTGCCCGTACCGGTAATCGCCAA
>CBIHPC010000091.1:0-20079 GCA_966211305.1 uncultured Niastella sp. | reverse complement strand
CTTTATTATGCGCCTTTCATTTCCAGAAAAATAGAATTCAAAAACCTGAACAGAAATGAAACGGACCGCTATATCTCTTACTACCTGAACGCAAAATATATTTTTCAAAGAAGGTATGTATTATCGGGTAGTATTCGCAAAGATGAATCGAACCTGTTTGGCGTTAGTACGAACCAAAAAGGCGTTCCCTTATGGTCGGTTGGCGCCAGTTGGGAAATAAGCCAGGAAAATTTTTATACGCTTGGCTGGTTGCCCTTTCTGAAACTGCGGATCTCCAACGGTTATAAAGGAAATATCGACAAAACAGTATCAGCATTTACAACCGTTCGCAATGATGCGTTAAATAACTGGAACACCTTAACAGCTTCCATTGTAAATCCGCCGAACCCATCCCTGCGCTGGGAAAAAAACCATATGATCAATTTTGGGGTTGATTTTGCAATTAAGAAAAGCATAATCGAAGGCAGCCTGGAATTTTATTTGCGTAAAGGCACCGACCTGATCGGAGAAAGTCCTTTGGACCCCACAACCGGAGTTACCATATTCCGTGGAAATACCGCCGATATGAAAGGGACAGGGGTAGACGTTGTACTCCATTCGAAAATTATTGATAAGCGATTCAAATGGAACAGCACTTTCCTTTTCAGTTATAATACAGACAAAGTAAGCAGTTACAAATTAAAACAAAGCAATCCCATCTGGTATTATTGCGAACCAACATACATTAGTCCAATTGAAGGCAAACCGCTTTATTCCATTTTCAGCTTTAAATGGATGGGATTAGATCCAAACAATGGGGATCCGCTTGGTTATTTTAATAAAGAGTCAAGTAATAGATATGGCGATATTATCAACTCAACAGATGCTTCTGAATTAATTTACAGAGGTCCTGCCAATCCTGTTTATTTTGGCAGTTTGAGAAATAATTTCAGCTATAAGCAACTGGAACTTTCTTTTACCATTTCTTATAAAATGGGATATTATTTCAGAAGATCCTCCATCAATTATTTTGATCTCTTTAATGCTAATTCAGCAGGGCATTCCGATTATAAATTGAGATGGCAAAATCCGGGAGACGAAAATTATACATCTGTACCATCAATGATCTATAATGCCGGGGCTACCCGAAGCACCTTTTACAGATACTCAGATGTACTGATTGAAAGAGGCGATCATATCCGACTGCAGGATATTCAACTAAGTTATCAATTGAATAATAACACGGTAAAATGGCTGCCCATGAACCAGCTTCGTATATATGTATATGCCAATAACCTCGGTATTCTCTGGAGGGCAAATGACAAAGAAATAGATCCGGACTTTATATCAAACACACCCAACCCCGAAACAATTGCAGCAGGATTAAAAATTGATTTTTAACCAGCCAACCTTTTCCAATGAAAGCATGCCCGTACATATTCATTATTCTTTGCATCGGCGCCATAGGTTGCAGCAAGAAAAAGTTTCTTGATGAACGGCCCAAATCAGATCTGTTTGTGCCTGCCACATTGGAAGATTTTCAGGCGCTGCTCGATAATGATTTTGCCATGGGTTTAACACCCGTGTTGGGTGAGTTATCGGCAGATAATTTTTATTTAACCACTCCTTTATGGCAAAGCATCGGAACTGTTGAACAAAATGCTTACATCTGGACACCTGATATTTTTGAGGGAAAAGGCGATAATTCGGACTGGAATGCGCCTTACAAACAGGTATTGTACGCCAATGTTGTGCTGACTGGGCTGGAAAATGTGGATACTACCTCAGATAACAGGAAACAATGGAATCATATCAGGGGCTCGGCCTTATTTTTCAGGGCCTATGCTTTTTATAACCTGGCTCAGGTATTTGCCCTGCCTTACAATGCAGCCACAGCAAATACAGATCCCGGCATTCCTCTAAAAATGAGCCCTAATGTAGATGAGTCAGTAAAACGCTCAACCCTGGAGCAAACCTATACGCAAATCCTGAATGATCTGTTAGAAGCGAAAACGCTGTTGGCTGATTCCGTTTCCAGCATACGTATCCGGCCTAATAAACCGGCCGCCTTAGCCCAACTAGCGCGGGTTTATTTAAGTATGCGCAAATATGAAAAAGCAGGAGCTTATGCAGACAGCAGTTTACGATTGTATCATGAGCTCATTGATTATAATACGAGAGACAGTAACAGTTCAAGGCCCTTTGACCGGTTAAATGTCGAAACCATGTACCAAAGCAGGTTTCTCGAAACCAATGTGCTGAAAGGGGTATTAGGGTATGCATCAGTTGACACTACATTATATAAAACATATGCCTTAAATGATCTTCGACGTACTTTATTTTTTTGGATTGTTCCCGGCAGAATCGCCTTTAGAGGAAGTTATACCGGGTTAACTCATGCCTTTTCCGGACTGGCAACCGATGAAACCTATCTGATACGGGCAGAGTGTAAAGCGCGTGCGGGAGAGGTGAACAGCGCAATGGATGACCTGAATACGCTCCTGTTCAAAAGATGGAAAACGGGTACCTTTGTTCCTCTTACAGCATCAACAAGCGCACAAGCATTAGATACAATTCTTCTTGAAAGGCGAAAGGAAATGCCCTGCCGGGGTGTACGGTGGACCGACATTCGCCGGTTGAACCTGGATGGCGCCAACATAAAACTGAAGCGGATCGTAAACAACCTGGAATATGAGTTACAACCTAATAGCCCGAAATATGCTATATATATTCCTCCGGATGCAGTGATCATGGGCGGTTATGAACAAAACAAAAGGTAGGCTTTAATAAAGAAGCCGGCCATATAAATGACCGGCTCTATAGGAATGATTTTTACTTTTACAATTGATCGGAATAACAAATGCTTGTAACATTTGCTTAATCAATTACACAGAGCTTTAGTACGATTACAGTGGCATAAATGCTCCTTCATGACAGGGAGCATATACATTGGGTTGACCAATAGGATCAGGTTTATAGTACGTACAAATGCCTCCGGTAACAAAACAATCAAAATCAGCCCCGTACTCACCTACTTCTACATAACCAATGCCATTATAATAGTATTGGGTCGAGTGTTCACATTGAACACACGTAGTGGTAGCAAAGGCGCCACCAAAGGCAGTTAGAATTGCGATTGCAATAAATGCCAGTTTAACTTTGTTCATACTTGTCCTTTAATATTAATGGTTAACTCTATTTGCCTACTCTATTATTCAGGTTTTCGGCTTTCCCTTACCTGTTAAATAAGCATAACACTTACTCCGGAATAAGTGACAGCTTAAAACAGGAAAAAGTTTTTTTGCATTTGAACTCTGCCATTTATACTTCTACAGCATGTACCGGATCTCGTTTTTTAAGAATGATGCCCAGTATTGAGATCCCAACAAAAAACAGGTTAAAGACAAGGTGTTGAGGCCAGGTAAGTTTTCTTATTACTCCACCGCAGGAGCAGGGAATATACCTGAATGCATGAAACAAAATAGCAACTGTATAAATCGTAAATGCTGACATTAGAAATAAGGAGGCATAAAATGCTTTCACCCTGAACTTCTCAAAAATCAATGCAAGGGCAATCAATACCTCAATGGTGGGAATAGTCCACACAAGAAATGGAGTCATCCAGTTTGGGAACGGTTGATTATTCATATCGCCAATAAAAGTTCTCCATGCAAGCCATTTACTGAGGCTTGCGTACAAAAAAAGCAATATCAATAAGGAAGATATTAATTCAATAATTATCTTTCTTTTCATAATATGAAAGGGTTATAAGGGGCAACAGTTATTGACGAATGGAAGCATCCCAAAATTCACAGATTCCTGCTATACGTTAGATGGTAGATAAGAATAAGGCATTCAGGGGGGATAAGGCAGATTGGTAGAATTGAGGGCGATGGTAGAACTAAAGTTATATACTAATAAACTATGTTCAAAAATTTATATCAGTTATTTTTAGCTTATTTAAGTCACGAAAATGTGCATTACAATTTATGCAAAAAATATTCCTGCTTATAGTAATTGAGCAAATATTTATTGCACAAATGGGAATCTGGTTTTGCGTCTCATACTTATTATATTTTTTTACTGTCTGTTTAATGAATTTTGAAATTCCTCCGGGGCACTTACAAAAAACGCCAAAAAGTACAGCTAATGCATTTTAGCGACACCCCCACGTTAATTAAAGGTCAATTCAACAAAAAACCGGCCAGTTGCGGATCAGGTGTTTTGTTAATGAACAATTCATCATAATTTATTAAAATAAAAACCTGGTATGTATAAAGGTAGAATCGTTAGGGTCAAACAGTCGATGTAACAAATATTCAATTTACCCGGCGATCAACTAAGACCCTCAGCATACTCTTTAATCACTTTATACCAGATAAAAACGCACAACTGGCAACCTACCATTACTCTTTACAGATACCAGACGACCAATATACGTGTTTCTACGTATGTACTCCTACGTGTTACCGGTTATGCACTATAATGTTTAAACCGGCCAGATAAAATTTGAGCGGGTTATTTTTTCAAAGGAACGTACTGTCCTTTGCGGTAAGGTAAATATTTTTTAGGGCTGGAACCTGAATCGGTTAAATAGAACGTACACACCATATTGGTATCATAACAATTGTAATCAACTCCAAAAGTACCCACAGCCCTATAACTGTTATCAACCGGAATATACTGAGGCTGGATATATTCCTGCATATAATACCGTGTTGCCAAAGCGCCGGCAATTGCAATGGTTATAGCCAGGGTGTTCAGAATAATCTTAATTCTTTTCATATTAGGGTGTTTAATGGTTAATTAACTCCCATATGCGGAGCTATGTATGCCTTTGTGCCTGAAAAAGATTATATAAATACTCATGCATTCAAAACATGCGTATTCGAAATAATCCGCTTACTTAAACATTAATGTTTGCAAAAAGCTGTAATCAGTTGGAGAGTCACATTAGCCAGAGAACGACAGATCATCCATTTTGTTATGAATACAATCAGGCCGAAATACCAGCTTTGAGTTTGAAAAACAGAAGCATGCAATGATTCAATCTACTTTCTTAAATTCCTGGAGTAAGGAATCTATTACAACTAAGCTAAATACGCTACTGTTTCCTGGGTTGGTCTTAACAGGGAATCCGGTTAAAAGTAAAAGAAAAATGTTTGATTCAAAAAAAATTCCTTGAACAATATTTTTGGAAATCATATCAATCGTTACATATTCATACTCCACAGTTCTTCAAGTTGTAATATACATAACAATTACTCATATAAATTAGCGCAAAAGCCCTTTAGCAAAAGCAAAGACTTTGATTTAATATCTTTTTAATATGCAGGTAACCCTACCCTGTCCTCCCCCGGAGCTTACTGTGATCGAGTTGCCGAAACCTGCAAAGAATCACGCGGCAGCATGACGTTTATCACATCATTTCCCCGTGAAATTTTAAATGTTTGTGCTTCCATTATATTCCTTTTAGTATCGTTATCAGTATAGTTATGAAAAAAATATTGCTCATAGAAGACAACCAGGGCATACGCGAAAACACAGCCGAAATACTGGAACTGGCCAACTACCAGGTGTTCACCGCTGAGAACGGGAAAGCAGGTATTGAAACGGCATTGAAAGAAATTCCGGATCTTATTATATGTGATATTATGATGCCCGTACTTGACGGTTACGGCGTACTGCACCTGCTTCATAAAAACACTGCATTACAAAACATTCCGTTTATATTTCTATCCGCAAAATCGGAACGGCCCGACATTAGAAAAGGAATGGAACTGGGTGCCGATGATTACATTCCTAAACCGTTCGATGAAACAGAATTACTGAATGCGGTAGAAAGCCGGCTGCGTAAAAATGAGCTGTTGAAACAGGAGTTTATGTCGGGGTTGGAAGGATTGAACACATTAATTCATATTACGGAAGGGAAAAATCCCCTTCAGTCCCTCATTGATAACCGTACTGTGAACCGTTACCGCAAAAAACAAATTATTTATCAGGAAGGGAACCGCCCTTCGCGTTTATACTTTGTTCAAAAAGGTAAAGTAAAAACCTATAAAACAAATGAAGATGGTAAAGACCTTGTAATAGGTTTGTATAACGAAGGCGACTACCTTGGCTATGTTGCATTACTGGAAGGATCGGTCTATAACGAAACCGCAGAGGCCATAGAAGATACCGAACTGATCGTAATTCCGCGGGAAGATTTTGAAAAGCTAATTAATACCAGTCACGAAGTAATGCGCAAATTCATTACCCTGCTTGCCCATAATGTTGCAGAAAAAGAAGAAAAACTGCTGGGGCTTGCTTATAATTCCCTACGCAAAAAAGTAGCTGAAGCATTGATGACTTTACACAAAAAGTACAACGCACCCATCGACATCAGCCGTGAACATCTTGCTACGATAGCAGGCACGGCAACTGAATCGCTTATAAGAACATTAAGCGACTTCAAAAGCGAAGGCCTCGTAAATATAAAAGGCGGAACGATAACTATCCTGAACGAAAAAAAATTGAGCACGCTATTTAATTAAAACAAATGCAGGCCAGCCGAATTACCCGTCATCTTTCTTATGTAACATCTTTATTAATGCATTCATAACGGGAAAGCGTATCAATCGGCCTCTGGCAGCCCATACAATTATTCCCAGCAACAAATAAAATCCCGCAACGATCAAAAAGCCCGCATATCGCTTACCAATCAGATCGCTCAGGGCCCAGGCGCCGGCTAAACTTCCGAAAACGACCACGAAAAGAATTAATACGACTACAATAATTACTGCAATCACGTTTCCCACAACCTGGGATGTTTTTTCGGCAATACGCAGCTTGGTTATTTCAATTTTCGTATTAACATAATCCTTAACATGATCGGTTAACCCTTCTATCTTTTCAAATGTTTCATTCATACAGCCCGTATTATTTTCATTACCGCTTTACGCGAAAGGTTCATGCTTTTGCTCCAGATCATCCTTAACGGCATTTATATTTTCTTTCATCTGGTTATACTTATTTTTTAAAGCATCAGACATTTTCTTCCCTTCCTCATTAATCTTTTTACGTGTTTCGGAACCCTTGTCGGGCGCAAATAAAACGCCTAAAACTGCGCCTACAGCCGCTCCTGCTATTAAAGCTGTTAATACTTTACCTCCGTTGTTCATATAATTTTTTTTAAAAGTTTACTAATAAATAACAATCAAAGTGCCATTACAAAGTTAACGGCATGAGCCTTATTTAAAACTGATTTTCATCACCCCACTTTACCCATTTTTAATCAACTGTAGAAGTGAAGCATATTCTCTAAACTTATTATAATACAACAACTTACACATACCAACTTAAAGCCGGCATGGTGGCATGGATTTTTAAAATCATATAACTTACGTACTTCATAAATAAGAAATCAAAAGAAATGCCTCAGTCGAAAAGAGTAAATAAAGCTGACACCAATGCCCCACCCGTATCCCCAACCTCTCAATGGCGCAGAAAGGCTGCATTTGCGGTACTATTACCCGTTGAGCATTAAAAAAATTGCCAGGCCCATGCATCCGCATCAACCTGGCAAATAAAAACTATTTGAGATAGCAGGATTTAACCGATCAAGTAGAACCTCTCACAATCAGTTTTGCGGCCAGCTCAACCTCCGCCTTGGGAAAAATACTTTCTGTATTTTCACATTGGTCCATCAACAACGCCACAGCTTTTTTTGCAATTGCTTCAACCGGTTGCTGAATACTTGTAATACCGGGAGGATATAACCGGAAAATATCGTGGTCATCGAAACTGATAACAGCTATATCTTCCGGGATCGCCATTTTCAGTCGGTTGATGCTTTCCAGGCCAAGTATGCCCAGGTAGTTGGTTGCAAAGAACAGGGCCTCCAACTGGGGATTGTTCTTCAATAATGAAGCTATGAGCTCCACCGCTTCATCGCGCTGATGGGTATACGGAACTTTCAGGATAATGTCTTTGTTCAACCGGATACCCTCTTTGCTGAGCGCCCCGATATACCCATCGAGCCGTTGCTCCATTTGCATAACGTCGAGGTCAACCGTTACAAACCCAATTTCTTTATAGCCCTGTGCAAACAAATGCGCCATTCCCTGCGCCACTGCCTCAGCATTGTTTACCAATACATGAGAGGCTTCCACAGCAGGTAAATAACGGTCAATTAAAACAACGGGCCTTTGCAACTGAACCAGTTGTTGAATATCTTCTTCCATATGCGGCGCAGGGGTTATCAGGTATCCGTCTACCTGCCTTTGCGACAGCATATTGATCAACTCTTTACCTTTTGAAGCATTATTTTCGGTGCTGCAATACACTACCCGGTAACCATATTGCTCGGCTTCTTCTTCAATCGTTTTTGCCAGGGTGGCAAAAAAGATGTTGCCGATGTTCTCAACAATAAGCCCGAGGGTTTTTGATTTACCTGTTCGTAAACTTATGGCAAGCTGGTTAGGATAATAACCTGCATTGCGGGCAACTTCAAGCACACGCTTTTCAACAGTTTCACTAATGCGCATTTTGCGCGCCTTACCGTTCAATACAAATGACACGGTTGATGATGCCACTCCCGCCATGGAGGCAATATCCTTTATCGATACTTTTTTCATACGGTTATCTTATCTGGTTAAAGCCGGTGATAAAGAAAACGGAAATGCTGCCTGTGTTGTTCCTCTGGTTTGAGAAGGCGTCTTCTTAACATCATACAATAATGTGCCTCCTTTCTGTAACTGACTATGATCGATCCAGTTCTTCGTATGCGCAACTCCGTTTAATGAAATATTGTGAATATAAAATGTATTCCTGTCGGTTCGAGGCGCCTGTATTATTAGCTTTTTGCCATTTTCGAGGGTGAGCGTCATTTTACGGAACAACGGCGTTCCAAAAACGTACTGGGTAGTACCCGGACAAACCGGATAGAAACCCATGGCTGAAAATACATACCAGGCTGAAGTTTGCCCGTTGTCCTCATCACCACAATATCCATCGGGCGTAGCATGATATAATTTATCCATCACCTGCCTGATCCAATATTGCGTTTTCCAGGGCTGACCGGCATAATTGTATAAATAGATCATATGCTGAATTGGCTGGTTACCATGTGCATATTGTCCCATATTCATGATCTGCATTTCGCGGATCTCATGTATAACGCCGCCATAATAACTTTCGTCGAATACCGGAGGCAGGGCAAATACCGTATCAAGCATTTTTGCAAACATCTTTGATCCGCCCATCAGGTTGGCCACCCCCTGTACATCATGAAAAACGCTCCAGGTATAATGATAACTATTCCCTTCTGTAAATGCATCGCCCCACTTATATGGATTGAACGGCGACTGAAAACGGCCATCTTTATTTTTACCGCGCATCAACAGCGTTGAGCTATCGAACAAATTACGGTAATTCATACAACGGGCAGCAAAACGGTCGATCTCCTCTTTCGGGCGATTTAATTTTTTTGCCAGTTGATAAATCGTGAAATCGTCATAAGCATATTCGAGTGTACGGGCCGCATTCTCATTAATCTTTACATCATATGGCACATATCCGAGTTCGTTATAATATTTAACACCTTTTCTTCCTACGGATGTCAGCGGACCTTCATTTTCAGTGTTCTTTACAATGGCCTCATACAGGGTGTTAATATCGTATCCACGAATTCCTTTAATGTATGAATCTGCGATCAATGATGCCGAATTGGAACCGATCATACAATCACGGTGGCCGGGGCTTGCCCACTCAGGTAACCATCCGCTTTCTTTGTATGTATTTACCAGGCCCTGCATGATCTGGCTGTTCAACGTTGGATATACCAGCGTGAAGAAAGGAAATACAGCCCTGAACGTATCCCAAAAGCCATTGTCGGTAAACATATAACCTGGTAAAACCTGACCGTTGTACGGACTATAATGTACTATTTCATTGGCCTGGTTGTACTCGAAAAATTTACGCGGAAACAACAGCACCCGGTACAAACAGGAATAAAATGTTTGCAACTGGTCGGGCGTACCACCCTCAGCCATCAGGCGACTGAGTTCGCGGTTCCAGATCTGGCGGCCTTTTTTACAGGTATTGTCGAAAGAATCATTTCCCAGCTCTCTTTTGGCATTTAATTCTGCCTGCTCAAAACTGATAAATGAAGAAGCTGTTCGTACATGTACCTTTTCGCCTTTTGCAGTTTTAAAACCAATGATAGCCCCGGTATGCCCGGCCTTGTACTCGAGCGTATCCGTGGCCAGTGTTTTCTCGTGCCAGGTATGCGCTATGGTGAAATCTTTATCAAAATAAACAACGAAGTAATTTTTGAAACCCGAAGGCACGCCGCCGCTATTGGCTGAAGAATAACCAATGATCTTTCTTTCAGCAGGAATGATCTTAATGTACGAGCCTTTATCGAAAGCATCTACAACAATGAATGAACTGTCGCATGCAGGAAATGTAAAACGCAACTGCGCCGCCCTTTCTGTTGGCGTAATTTCTGCAGTTACATCGGGATCGGCCAGGTAAACACTGTAATAATACGGCGTTGACTTTTCTGTTTTATGCGAAAACCAACTGGCGCGCTTATCCTGGTCGAAATTCATTTTTTTAGTAACCGGCATTATGCTGAATTGCCCGTAATCGTTTATCCACGGAGAAGGCTGATGGGTTTGTTTAAACCCGCGGATCTTGTCGGCTCCATATTGGTACGTCCAGCCATTACCCATGGTATTGGTTTGGGGTACCCAAAAATTCATACCCCAGGGAAGTGCGATGGCTGGATAAGTATTTCCGTTAGAAAGTCCGGGTTTGGAATCTGTGCCCATCAACGGGTTAACATAATCTACGGGCTCAATGGAATTGTGAACCGTTTGGGCAGAAGAGAATAAGCTCGAAAAAGCGATGGCCAAGCAAATAAAAACTCTCATGAAATCAGTTAATTTAATTGTACTCATAATGTGTCAGTACCAGTAAATTTGTAACAATGTTACACTTCTAAAACGATTTTGCAAAATTAAAAAAACTACTCCCTCATATATTTTTTTCTCAAATCCGGGTAAAAGAAAGGGAATATTGAGCAGAAATAATTGGTTATCTGCGCAATTACTGCATTTAACGGGTGAAGAAAAAATGCACTAATTTTTTATCAGAAAATAATAATTGAGTTTTGGCAGATGGGAATTACTATGGCAACATTTTCATTATCCTGTGTGTCTTTATGAAAATGTTGCCATGGACGTTTCATTAATTGCATCACAGTAATTCAGCGGCATTAAAATGTATTTTGGATTGAAGAGAACAGTCATCTGAATACATTCTGTAAATGCATAGCTAGTTTACATATGAAAGAAGTCCTGCTTTAATTTTTTACACAACGAAATCCGGTATGTTCCAAACCTGTATCGGGTGATGTTTTCATACGTGCCGATACCCGGTAACTGGCACAATAGGAAGCATGGCATAAAAAAGAACCGCCGCGCACTACTCTTTTAGGCACTGTGGGTTCTTCGGGATCATAACTGGCAGCAGGGCCAGCGGGGTTTATCAGTTTTTTAGTTCCTGATTGTGTGTAAGAATCTGACCGGTACCAATCGGAGCACCACTCCCATACATTGCCAGCGATGTCATACAACCCGTAGGCGTTGGCGGCATATGATTTTACAGGCGCCACGCGGGCATAGCCATCAATTGCGGTATTGCGATCGGGAAAATGGCCCTGCCAGATATTTGCTTTGGGTTTTCCATTTTCAACAGGTTCTGTGCCCCAGGTGAATGGCTGATTGGTTAATCCGGCCCTCGCCGCCCACTCCCATTCCGCTTCGGTGGGCAAACGCTTACCGACCCATTTTGCGTAGGCCATGGCATCGTCCCATGATACATGTACCACCGGGAAATGTTCTTTACCCTTAATGCTGCTGCCCGGGCCCTGCGGATGTTTCCAGTTGGCCCCTTTTACCCATTCCCACCATTGGCTAACATCATTCAATTGAATAGCTCCGGTTGGTGGTTTAAATACCAGCGATGCAGCCACCAGCAAACTGTCAGCAGGCCTGGGTGTACCGGGTGGCAATTGTTTTTTTAACTCTTCCCAGTCGGGTTTGCGTTCAGCCGTCGTAACATAACCGGTTGCTTTTACAAATTGCGCGAACATGGTATTCGTTACTTCGGTAGCATCCATATAAAAGCCATCAACATGAACAGCATGTTGCGGATACTCATCGGTTCTCCCCTCTTTGTCGGCGGCGCCCATTAAGAAATCACCGCCCGGGATCTTTACCATTCCCTCATATGAATTATTACCGCTGGCAACAATGGAATCTGAGGAGGTTTTTACGGCAAAACGCGACGGCAAATTTGAAGTACACGACATTACCGTATCGTCAGCATGGGCAACAGTATTCTTTGCGGTTGTTGTACCGTTGGTCTGGTTGCACGCTGCGAATGATGCTACAGCAATCAATACACAGAGCCAGGAAAATTTAATCATATACACTTTATCAATAACATTCTCTAATTGGCAGCTCCTGCCGAGGTGAACAAAGGGAAGTCGGGACTTTCACGATGTTGCTGCTGCATTATCTTTTTTATTTCGGCTACAACATCAGGATGTTTATCGGCAAGATTATTTTTCTCCGAAACATCTTTTTGCAGGTCATACAATTCAATTGGCCCATCCGGATTGGTGGCAGCATTTAACTTAACGCCTTTCCACTTTCCCATACGTACGGCCTGTTTTCCTCCCTGTTCATGAAACTCCCAATACAACCAGGGATGCGACGGTGCTTTTTTCTGCCCAAATAAAACAGGAACGATTGAAATGCCATCGATGTTTTTAAGTTGTGGTTGATTAGCCAGTTCTGCAAACGTAGGCAGTAGATCCCAGAAAGCGCCTGCATAATCTGACGTACTGCCGGATTTTATTTTCCCAGGCCACCATGCGATCATTGGTTCGCGGATACCACCTTCATACAGATCGCGTTTGATACCACGCAACGGCCCACTGCTTTTAAAATAGTCAGGATCATTGCCGCCTTCTTTATGCGGGCCATTATCACCTGAGAATAATACCAGCGTATTCTTATCGATACCCGACTCCTTTAGTTTTTGAAGTACCTGTCCCACGTATGCATCCAAACGGCTTACCATGGCGGCATATGTTGCACGGGGGTAGGCCTGTGGTGCATATCCCCTGCCATTCCATGCTTCAACAGCAACAGGTTGCTCGTTAAACAACTTTTTATATTTCTCAAACAGGCTGTCATTGGGACCCTGCAGCGCAGCATGCGGCAATGTATAAGACAGATACAGGAAGAAGGGTTTATCTTTTTGCTGTTCAATAAACGAAAGCGCCTTTTTCTGTATAAGGTCAGCAGCATATTCTGTGAACTGCTGCGGCGTATTACCGGCAAAATCAATCCGTGTATTGTTCTCCCATAAGTGATCGGGATAGTAGTTATGTGCTTTGCTCTGGCAATTATAACCAAAGAAATGATCGAAGCCCTGCTTAACAGGATCACCGGTTGAACCAACTGGCCCCAGTCCCCACTTTCCAAAATCGGCGGTCGTATATCCGCCTTTCTTAAGTACCTCGGCAATTGTTACCGCTGAATCAGGAATTGGCCACTGCCCTTCGGGCTCTACGCCTTTATTTCCTCTTACAGGCGTATGCCCGGTATGCTGACCGGTAAGCAGGGAGGAACGTGATGGTGCGCATACGGCAGTACCGGCATAAAATTGCGTAAACCGCAATCCCTGTTTTGCCATTGCATCGAGATTAGGTGTCTTGATCAATTGCTGCCCATAGCAGCCCAGATCACCATAACCCAAATCATCGGCAAGAATAAAAATAATATTGGGCCGCGGGGTTTTCGTTTGGGCAACTGGTTTGCCAGGCTGAAACAATGTAAATAAACCTACCAGTGAGAAAGTAAGACAAGCTTTGTTCATCTGAATTTGCGTTTACTTTGAAAGTCACAATTACCCTACTAAACAAATAGGATTGGCAATATAAATCATATTCATTAAAAGAATCATTCTTACGTATTAAAGCATAACAACGCCTTACCCGTTCCCAATAAAAATATCCAAATGAATTAAAATAACCGCCGGAATACTTTATTTTGAAAAAAAATCACGGGATGGAACAAATCATTGAAAAAATTGCACAAACGGCCCGCTTTTTAGAAGTGAAAGGTTTTACCGGGGCTTCCACAGCCATTGTGCTGGGAACGGGTTTGGGCTCTTTTATAGACCGGGTTCAGGTGGTTCAACAAATTTCTTACAATGAGATCCCGCATTTCGCCACCTCTACAGTTGAATCGCATAAAGGAAAACTCATACTTGCCACAGCAGGAAATAAAAAGATGCTGATCATGCAAGGCCGGTTCCATTATTACGAAGGCTATAGCATGCAACAAATTACATTTCCGGTGCGGGTATTTAAAAAATTAGGCATAACCGGTTTGCTGTTGAGCAATGCTTCCGGCGGCATGAATCCCGAATTCAAAAAGGGCGACCTGGTATTACTCACCGACCATATAAATCTGCAACCTGAAAATCCCCTACGGGGATTGAACGAGCCCGGCCTCGGCCCCCGGTTCCCTGATATGAGCCAGCCCTACGATACAGCCATCAGTAAATTATTCATTAAAACCGCATTAGAATTATCGGTTCCACTGAAACAGGGTATTTATGTAGCTGTTCCCGGCCCCAATCTTGAAACAAGGGCTGAATACCGCTTTCTTCGGGTGATCGGGGCAGATATGGTAGGCATGAGCACAGTGCCGGAAGTGATAGTAGCCAACCAGATAGGGTTACGCTGCGCTGCCGTTAGTGTGATCACCGACGAATGTGATCCCGATAACCTGCACCCTGTAAATATCGAAGATATCATTGCCGTTGCCGGAAAAGCCGATCAAAAGTTAAGCGCCATATTTAAAGGAGTGGTGGAACAGTTATAATACTGTTTTCTGCCTGTTCAGTTAAACCTGCCGGTCAGGGAGAGATAAGCGATTGCAAAAAACAGCAAAGCGGGACGGCTTTGTAACAAAAGATGCGGCTCCCAATTCGTTGGTTTTAGCAATAGAAAATTATACCAGGTTTTCAAAAGCAGGTTACGGCCAAAAGCATTTTCTATTATCTTCGGCTCATAACACAACGTTATGACCAACTATCCGAAAATAAGTTTTTTGATCTGTAGCTTATTTCTTATTTGCGCCTGCTCCAATCGTATGACACTTAATAGACTTAAAAACCAGGTCAACTCCAAACTGGCTGAACAACCAGGTGATTTTGCGGTAGCCTTTAAAGACCTGACCACAGGTGATTCATTATTCATAAATGAACAAACCTTTTTTCATGCCGCCAGCACCATGAAAACGCCGGTAATGATAGAGGTTTACAAACAGGCTGCAGCCGGCATTTTTTCCCTCAACGATTCCTTTACTATCAAAAATGAATTTAAAAGCATTGCCGATAGCAGTTCATTTAGATTAAACGCCAATGATGATAGTGAGAAAGAGCTGTACCATCATTTGGGCGAAAAAAGAACGTTGTATGAGCTGGTGTACGCTATGATCATTTCAAGCAGCAACCTCGCAACCAATATGGTTATAGAACTGGTTAACGCCCGCAACGTTACTCAAACCATGCGGCAGCTTGGCGCCGACCGTATTCAGGTTTTGCGCGGAGTGGAAGATTCCAAAGCGTTTGATAAAGGATTCAATAATATTACTACGGCCAATGATCTGCTGGTGATCTTTGAAAAAATGGCCAAAGGAGAAATTGTCGACAGCACCTCTTGCCAGGCAATGATTGACATTCTGTTAAATCAGCAATTCAATGAGGTCATTCCGGCCCGCCTGCCAAAAGATGTTAAAGTAGCACATAAAACCGGCAATATTTCCCATGTATATCATGATTCGGGTATTGTATTCTTACCCGATAAAAGAAAATACGTATTGGTACTGCTATCAAAAAATTTGAAGCATGAAGAACAGGCGAAAAAAGCGATGGCCGAAGTATCTGAACTGATCTACAAATATGTTACCCGGGCAGAAAAGTAAATCTATGAGTCGGAATACGGTTCCAACCGTTCGTTCTCATTGGAACAATGAGTGGTTTCCGATTCGAGCTCGATGGTGCTGTGATGAATGTTATGATGCTTCAGTTCATGTTTAAGGTGTTGGATCACCTTCAGCTTTTCATCAAATGGTAACTGGCTGTCGATAATAACATGCGCAGTCAGCGCATTTTCAGTAGTACTTAGCGGCCAGATATGAATGTGGTGCACATTTATGATATACTTTACCGACAGCATTACCTTCGTTATTACATCGAGGTCTATTCCGGCAGGCACTGCATCTACCGACATTTTAAAACTATCGGTCAGCAAACTCCACGTGCTAATAAGAATAATGATCATTATGGCGAGGCCGATCGCGGGGTCTAACCAATACCAGCCGGTATTGGCAATAACTATTCCGCCGATAACCACACCAACCGATACCAGCGCATCGGCCAGCAAATGCCAGTATGCACCCTTTATATTCAGGTCGGTGTCTTTTTTCTTAAAGAAAAGGAACGCTGAAATGCTGTTAACGACTATACCTATTGCAGCTACCAAGGCAATGCCAGCCCCCTGTACAATTTGTGGTTTTTGCAACCGCATTACAGATTCATAACCGAGCATGCCAATGGCAACAAACAGTAGCAAGGCATTTAAAAATGCGGCAAGCACTGTTGTCTTTTTAAATCCGTATGTAAACCGGAGCGTTGCCTGCCGGTGGGCAAGTTTGAAGGCAAAATAGGAAAGCAGCAGGCTGGCAACATCAGCCAGGTTGTGTCCGGCATCGCTTAACAGCGACATCGATCTATACAGCAGCCCGGCAACTACTTCAACCAATACAAACAGCACATTCAGCGCGATACCAATCTGAAATGCTTTCAGACTGGCTTCATTTAACGATACGGCATGAGTATGGGCATGGTTTGCATGTGAATGATCGTGCGCCATAATGCAGGCATTTTGACCGGCCTGTATGCAAATTAGCAAATTTGTTAATCATGAAGGGTTAACCACCGGTTACCTGGAAGGTGATATTAATAAATAAGGCAGCCCCGAGGAATCGGGGCTGCGAGTCACATGAGAAAAATTCTATTACCGCAACTGGTTTTATATGATCCAGGGATGAGTTGCGATAGGCTATAGAAAAAAATCCCCGGAGTTCGTTTACATGAATCGTGAATCGTAATTGGGCTCGCGATTTAAAAAAATAATTATCAAAATTGCGCCTCCCGAAACTTCTTGCCGATTGCCGTTTCACGCTATCGTACAGCTTTGGAATAATGCAGCGGTTGTTTATGCAATATTTCCATCAGCAATTCAAAAAGATCATTTTCCCTGTAATTGTACCTGAATTCTGTTTCCTTAACGTGCAGGTAGAGCGTGCCGCTGTTTAATCCACGGAATTTTATCAACCGGGATTTCAGCATACCCCAGAACATATCGATCTCATCGATATGCGATTTGCTTCTTGTTACACCGGGTACTGATTCATTTACACGGTATAACCTGATGCTGTTAAAATCGGCAATGCCATTGTAAACATTCAGGCGGTACTGTTCTATAATACCCTTCTCGCCTTCTGTTTTTCCCTTCAACCAATCATACATCCACTCTGCATCGATATTTGCAATTTTATCGGTATGAATGGTGTCATCGTTTTTGAAAATGCCATAAAACGATTTCTTTGAAACAGCGCCATTGCTGGCAACCGTACCATTCTCCGATGCATGATAAGTTATCGTTCCATTGGTAAAATGAAACGGGTTCCTCTCCTCGCAAAATTTTGCAATGTGTGTACGAATTAGTTTGAAGTACGCATTGACCGTAATCCGACTAATTCCCGTAATGTTGGCGATCTGAGTGGCTGTCAGATCTTCTGAGAATAATTTAATAAGTTCCCGAACTTTCCGCTCAGAAAGATGGGCCCCCTTCAGGTATCTGTTTTTCATGGCTGCTTAGGTGGTTTGAAGTACGTAACTCTACGTAAATAAGACAAATTTTATTATACAGCGCATGTTAAAATATTATAAACGGCAGAAGGATAGGATGTACGATACAACCTACTTATCTTGTAGAATAGAAGGAGATATAAAATTATCTTGTGAAGTTAGATAA
The DNA here is from genome assembly GCA_966211305.1 of uncultured Niastella sp. Lineage (GTDB taxonomy): Bacteria > Bacteroidota > Bacteroidia > Chitinophagales > Chitinophagaceae > Niastella. Next base: position 1,928 of record CBIHPC010000091.1, on the reverse strand, counting down.
CGTTTTTTATCAGGAGATCAATAAGCGTTTTATAACCGCCGCCACTTTTTCACCATTAGGTAACATGGCCTGTTCAAGATGTATGTTCATAGGTACGGCAGGCACACTTAATGCACCCAATACTTCCACCGGCGCATCGAGCCATCGAAAACATGCATGTGAGATCCTGCCGGCCAATGCTTCTGCAAATGAGTTGTTTTGCTGCTCTTCGGTAAGCACCAAACATTTGCCGTGTTTTTTTACCCGGTCAAAGATGAGATCTTCATCGAGCGGAAAGAGTGTGCGCAGGTCGACGATATCAACCATGCCTGGAAACCGTTTTGCCGCCAGCTTTGCCCAATACACGCCCATGCCGTAGGTTATTATGCAACATGATTCGCCCGATTCAATGCTTTCATTTTCAGCCTGCATTACCAATGCAGCCTTACCCAGCGGCAATACATAATCACGCGATGGCTCAACAGTTTTGGCATCTTCGGTACCGGGCACTTTACTCCAGTACAATCCTTTGTGCTCAAGCATTATCACCGGATTGGGATCGAGGAATGCGGCTTTCATGAGCCCTTTCATATCAGCCGCATTGGAAGGATATACTACTTTGATCCCTTTGATCGACAATAAAGTAGTTTCCACACTGCCACTATGATAAGGCCCGCCACCCCCATAGGCGCCAATGGGCACCCGTATCACGGTTTGAATTGGGAATTTGCCACAACTGAGATAACATGATTTGGAGATCTCGGTCACCAGCTGGTTAAACCCGGGGTAGATGTAATCTGCAAACTGCACCTCAACGATCGGTTTTACACCCACCGCGCTCATACCAACCGTTGAACCAATAATATATGCTTCCTGAATGGCCGTATTGAACACCCGCACATCGCTGAACTTTTCGGCGAGGGTAGCTGCCTCGCGAAAAACGCCACCGAGGCGCCGGCCCACATCCTGCCCGTACAACATGGCTTCAGGAAATTCTTCCATGATCTCCCTGATGGCGAACAGCGCAGCGTCTACCATAATGATCTTTTCGGCGCCGGCCGGTTGACGCTGCCCTTTTTCCTTTGTAATGGGCGTTGGCGCAAAAATATGATCTGTTATAGTGGCCGGGTCGGGCTCGGCCGCCTGCACCGCTTCCCTAAACTGTCCGTTAACCTGCTCCAGGGCCTCCTTTTCGATGTTTTGCAAGTGATGTTCATTAACACCAAACTGCAATAACCGTTGGCGTAATTTGGGCCCGGGGTCGTTTACTGCATGTTTTTCAAGATCCTCCTGCGTTCGGTAAAACTCTTTACGCACGCCACTGGTATGGTGACCCAACAGGGGCACTTTTGCCTGTACCAGGTATGGGGTTCTATGTTGCCGCACATACTGTACTACCCGGTGCATGGCATCAAAGCTTTCCTCGAAATCGCTGCCATCGATGCGAACCCTGTCTAACCCCGGGAAACCGGCGGCATAATCGTATGCATCCATCGCCCGCACTTCTTCGGAGCTGGCGCTTATGCCCCAGTTGTTATCCTGCACCAGGTATATTACCGGCAGTTTTTTCAAAATGGCAAATTGCAATGCCTCGCTCACTTCTCCTTCCGTTACACTGGCATCGCCGAGGGAGCAAACGACCACAGGCCTTTCGCCATTTGGCCCATATATTAATTTATCGGAGTTTATTTGTTCGAGGTATTGAAGCCCCTGCGCTATACCGGTAGTGGGTATCACCTGCATACCGGTAGCGCTGCTCTGGTGTATGATCGTTGGTTTATCGTTGCCGCGGTAGTTGGGGTGGGAATAATATTCGCGTCCGCCGGTAAAGATATCACCACCCTTTGCGAGCAGCTGCAACATCAGCTGGTAAGGCGTAAAGCCCAATCCCAGTAAAATGCTTTCATCGCGGTAATACGGGCTTATATAATCGCAGGGCAGCAATTGAA
>CBIHPC010000090.1:0-20182 GCA_966211305.1 uncultured Niastella sp. | reverse complement strand
CCATCTTCGGTATCTTCCTGATCCCCGGCCTGTACGGATTGTTCATGTACCGCCGTACAAAGAAGAAAGGTAACAAGAATGTGCGGGCCCATGAAGAAGAGCCGTTGACCGAACATATGGTAGATCATGAGGAGATAGCAAAACGATAGAGGTGGGGAAGCTGCCAGCTGGCAAACAGCCCACCCTGGTGTTACTTTTAAAATTATATATCAACGAATGAAACATATATTCTCCCGTATCAGTGGAAAGGTAATAACGGGATCAGCTATTTTGGTTTTTAGTGTAGTATCGGGTTGTAAAGTAATGACCCCGTCAGCGCTGCCTGCGGTAAAACCAATGCCGCAGCAGTTTGCTGACAAAACAGGCGCCACCGATTCGGCCAACCTGGTTTTCCGCAATATCTTTTCCGATCCGCATCTGAATAATTTTATAGCAACCGCATTAAAGGATAATACCGATTTGAATATAGCGCTGCAACGCATCGCCGCGGCGCATGCGCGGTTATCGGAGAGAAAGGGCGCCTTTCTGCCTTCGGTGAATGGCGTAGTTTCCGCTGCTGCCGACAGGTACGGCGATTATACGATGAATGGTGTAGGAAATTTCGATACCAATCTTTCGCCCAATATCAACAAAGACCAGAAAATACCCGTAAGCCCCACAACCGATATGTTTGTAGGGCTTACCAGTAACTGGGAGATCGATCTGTGGGGCAAATTGCGCCATTTGAAAAAAGCGGCGCAGGCCGAATTGCTGGCAACCGAAAAAGGCAAACAACTGCTTATTACCTCACTGGTGGCAACGCTGGCAGAAGGGTATTATACGTTACTTGGACTGGATACCGAATTGCAGATCGTAAGAAAGAACATCGGCCTGCAGCAAAGGGCGCTTGAAATTGTAGAGGCGCAAAAGACCGGTGGCCGGGCCACCGAACTGGCGGTACAACAGTTCAGGGCGCAGTTGCTGAACACCCGCGGCATCGAGTTCCGGATCCTGCAGGATCGCATCCGGGTCGAAAATGAATTGAATGCCATCGCCGGCAGTTATCCCAAACACATCGATCGTGACACCGCCCTGCCGGCATCGATGGCAACAGCTATTGAAACCGGTTTGCCGGCTTCATTATTATCTGCACGGCCCGATATTAAACAGGCGGAATTTGAATTGGAGATGATGAAAGAAAATGTGCAGGCTGCACGCGCCGCTTTTCTGCCTTCATTGGTATTAAGTCCCTATGTGGCATTCAATGCATTTACCCCATCGTTGTTGTTCAATGGTGGAAGCCTGGCCTATGGAATTGCCGGTGGTTTAACGGCCCCGCTTTTTCAGCAACGCCGGTTAAAAGCGCAGTTCGCTATGGCAAATGCCGCCAGCAAAGAGGCGGTGTATAATTACCAGCAGAAACTGCTCGATGCCTACAGTGAAGTAGTGACCAATATGAATGCGGTGGAAAACAATAAAAAGTCACATGAACTGAAGTTGCAGGAGGTGCACGAACTGAACGCAGCAGTAACTTCTGCCCGCGAATTGTACCTTACCGGTTACGCAACCTATCTGGAGGTGATCACCGCCCAGAAGAATGTACTGGAAGCAGAACTGGCCCTGAATGAACAGAAAATGAATATTTACCTCTCCCTCATTCAACTGTCCCGCCGCATTGGCGGCGGCTGTCATTAAAAAATATAAATTAAGGACGGGTTGCCACTTCTCAAAGACGTGGCACACCTGTTTTAGGGAAGTATTTTACTAATGAAATGTTATTGACCCCCCTGCCGGCTTCTTCAACCTTTGCCGGTTGTGTTTTTACAATTAATTTTACCGCATCCGCCCCTCAATAGATTCCCGATAAAACGCAGGCGGTAACTAAACGATTGCTTTCCACAAATGGGAAGTCTTGTCCATTTAAATCTTCATATTAGAAGCCTGATGAAGTTGCTAATTAGCATTTTACTATTACTTTGTTCATTTTTGCCGGGCGTGCACGCACACACTTCCCTGCAAAATGTTCATGGCTTCCCCAAACATTTCTACACCGTGCAGGCCCGGGATCTAAACAGCCGGCAGGATGTGGTTAGTCAACGCCGTTCATCAGGCGACCGCCGGACGAATGACGAGGCTGCCGAAAGGGAAGAAGAAACTGATGACGATGATGATGACGAGTCGCGGTCATCAAAAAAGCACACCGGTTCAGGTAGCAATTATATTTCTTCTAATTCCGCTTCAAATAATTCCGCAAATTATTTTTTAAGTCAATTCTCCGCCAACGGGCATTTATCTCATTTCTCCGCCAATAAGTTTATCATTCACTGTGTTTTCAGGATATGATCCTGAACCTCTCCGCATGCATATCTATAATCACCTAACCCAGTGATTATTTGTAATTATTGTATTTCATTATCGAATTATCACATTATCGAATTATGAATAGAATTTTCATGCTCACAGGCTTGTGCGCCCTGTTGTGCTATACAGGCTGTACGACTAAAGAAGAAAGAAAAGAAGAACCTGCCAGATTACTTGTAACCAGTCCGCTCAAAATTGACACCACCGTTACCCAGGAATATGTATGTCAGATCCGTTCTATCAGGAATATTGAATTGAAGGCCCAGGAAAAAGGTTACCTGCAACGCGTATATGTCGACGAAGGCCAGTTTGTAAAAGCCGGGCAATTATTATTCAAGATCATGCCTACGCTGTACCAGGCAGAAATGGAGAAAGCAGATGCAGAAGCGCAGGCAGCCGATATTGAAGTGCAGAATACCCAGTCGCTGGCCGATCGCAATATAGTATCGAAAAACGAACTGGCGCTGGCCATTGCGAAAGCAAAAAGAGCAAAAGCAGAACTGGCGCTGGCGAAAGCGCATCTCGCATTTACCGATATCAGGGCGCCATTCGATGGCATCGTTGACCAGCTGCATTTGAAACAGGGAAGCCTCGTTGAAGAAGGGGAACTGCTGACCAGTCTCTCAGACAATAGCCAGATGTGGGTGTACTTCAATGTTTCTGAACCAGAGTACCTCAACTACCAGGCAAACCTGAAAACAAAAGAAAAAATGAAGGTGGAATTATTGATGGCCAACAAACAGGTATTCAAACATCCCGGTTATGTAGAAACCATCGAGGCCGAGTTTAATAATGAAACCGGTAACATCGCTTTCCGCGCAACATTTCCAAACCGGGAGGGACTGCTTCGCCATGGTGAAACCGGCAGCATTCTTATGAAAGAACAAATGAAAGACGCTATTGTCATTCCGCAGAAAGCAACCCTCGAGATCATGGATAAAAAATATGTGTACGTAGTGAATAAAGACAATGTAGTGAAATTAACGCCCATCACTATTGCTGCAGAGATCCCTGATCTGTATATAATAAAGGATGGCGTGAATGAAGGCAATAAGATCCTGCTGGAAGGCATCCGCAAAGTACAGGATGGCGATAAGATAAGCTTTGAGTTCGAGGAGCCTGCAACGGTGATGGCGCATCTGAAGCTTGAATCTGAATAATGTAAGTACCCAAAAAAGTAGAAATACATGTTTAATATATTCATGAAACGGCCGGTCTTTGCGATCGTGCTGTCCCTCGTCATTGTTTTTATGGGGATCCTGGCCATTAATACATTGCCAACATCACAGTTCCCTTCCATTGCGCCGCCACGGGTTATCGTTAGTGTGGCGTACCCGGGCGCCAGTGCCGATGTGTTGGTAAAATCAGTGCTCATTCCCATGGAGAAAGCTATAAACGGTGTGCCCGGGATGAAGTACATGACATCAGATGCCACCAGCGCCGGTGAAGCAAACGTACAGGTGGTGTTCGATCTGGGAACCGATCCCAACGCGGCGGTGGTAAACGTAAAGAACCGTATAGAACAGGTAACAAACCGCCTGCCCGTGCTGGTACAACGGGAAGGGATCATCGTTAATATCTTACAACCGAATATGTTGATGTATGTTAACGTATTCAGTACCGACAAACACGCCGATGAGAATTTTCTCTACAATTTTACCAACGTAAATATCCTGCGCGAGCTGAGCCGGGTAAAAGGCATTGGCAGTGCGCAGATCCTCGGCAGCCGGCAGTATGCCATGCGTATATGGCTGAAGCCCGACCGGATGCGCGCCTATAATGTTGCTACCGATGAAGTGATGGAGGCATTGGCCAGCCAGAGTATTATCGGTTCACCCGGCAGGTTAGGCCGCAGTGATGGTAAAAGATCTGAAGCGCTGGAATACGTATTGACGTACCAGGGACGGTATAACCAGCCCGATCAGTATAAGAATGTGATCATTCGCGCCAATCCCCAGGGGGAGATCCTGTACCTGAAAGATATTGCAGATGTTGAGCTGGGAAGCGAATTTTACGACATCTATTCAAACCTCAATGGCCATCCGTCTGCAGCCGTAGTATTGAAACAAACCTATGGCAGTAATGCGCAGGATGTAATTAAAGCCATTAAAGAAAAGCTGAACGAGTTGAAGAAGGAATCCTTTCCGCCGGGAATGGATTATGAGATTGACTATGACGTATCCAACTTCCTCGATGCATCCATTGAAAAAGTATTGCATACGCTGGGTGAGGCCTTCGTACTGGTGGCCATTGTGGTATTCATCTTTCTCGGCGACTGGCGTTCGACGCTTATTCCCACACTGGCGGTACCGGTTTCGCTTATCGGTTCCTTCTTCTTTATGCAGTTGTTTGGGTTGAACATCAACCTCATCACCCTGTTTGCGCTGGTGCTGGCCATAGGTATTGTGGTTGATAACGCCATTGTGGTTATTGAAGCGGTGCATGCCAAAATGGAAGAAACGCATATGTCGCCATACAATGCAACCAAACAGGTATTGCACGAGATCAGCGGTGCTATCGTCGCCATCACCTTCGTAATGGCGGCGGTATTTGTTCCGGTTGCGTTTATGAGCGGTCCGGTAGGCATTTTCTATCGCCAGTTTGCTATTACTATGGCCACTGCCATCGTTTTATCGGGTGTAGTGGCGTTAACGCTTACGCCGGTGTTGTGCGCTATGTTGTTAAAGAACAACCATGGCAAGCCCAGGAAGAAAACACCCGTCAATCTTTTTCTCGATTGGTTCAACAGGGGTTTTGAGCGCATGACGGGCAGCTATTCAAAGCTGATGGAAAAGATCGTAAGCCGGCGCCTGGTCACCTTTGTATTACTGGGTGCGTTTTGTTTTGGCATCTTCGGTATTGGTAAAACACTGCCTGCAGGTTTTATTCCCAGTGAAGACCAGGGTATGATCTATGCCATCATTCAAACCCCGCCGGGTTCAACCCTCGAAAGAACGAACGACCTCGCCAAACGGGTGCAGGAAGTTGCCGAACATATAGATGGTATTCGATCCGTATCGGCGCTGGCAGGTTATGAGGTGTTGACGGAAGGCCGTGGTTCAAATGCCGGTACCTGTATAATAAGTTTGAACGACTGGGCGAAAAGAAAACATAATGTGACGGCGATAATTGAAGAGCTGGAAGAGAAGTGTAAGGAAATACCAGGCGCTACCATCGAGTTCTTCGGCCCGCCGGCCGTGCCCGGTTATGGTGCTGCAGGAGGTTTTGCCCTGCGCTTGCTCGACAAAACCAACAGCGACAATTACCTCGATATGGAAAAAGTGAACGATGACTTTATGGCTGCGCTCAAAAAGCGTAAAGAGCTTACCGGCTTGTTCACCTTCTTCAGCGCCAACTATCCGCAATACGAACTGGAGATCGACAACAAGGCTGCAATGCAGAAGGGCGTGTCGATCGGCAAGGCAATGGATAACCTTTCGATCTTGATAGGCAGCAGCTATGAGCTGGGCTTTATCAGGTTCGGCAACTTCCTGAAGGTATTCGTGCAATCGTCGCCCGAATACCGTGCGCTGCCCGATGACCTGCTGAAATTATATGTAAAGAACAACCGCGATGAAATGGTGCCCTATTCGGCGTTTATGTCAATCAGAAAAACGCACGGGCTCAATGAGATCACGCGGTACAATATGTACAACTCATCGGCCATCAGAGGCGAGCCGGCCAAAGGATACAGCAGCGGTGAGGCCATAAAGATCATCCGGGAAGTGGCTGATAAAACTTTACCCCGTGGGTATGGTATCGACTGGGAAGGGTTGTCGAAAGATGAATCGGCGCGGGGTAATGAAGCGGTCATCATTTTCGGCATCGTATTGATGTTCGTATACCTGATCCTTGCCGCGCAGTATGAAAGTTTCATTCTGCCTTTGTCGGTAATTCTGTCGCTGCCTGCCGGTGTGTTTGGTTCGTTCCTGCTCATTAAGGTAATGGGACTGGCCAACGACATTTACGCCCAGGTGGGATTGATCATGCTGGTTGGTTTGCTGGGTAAGAACGCCGTGCTGATCGTTGAATTTGCTGCGCAGAAGCACCGGGCAGGTATGACCGTATACCGCGCTGCCATGGAAGGGGCCAGAACGCGGTTCCGCCCTATTCTTATGACGTCATTGGCGTTTATTGCAGGTTTGATCCCGCTGGTAGTGGCAACGGGACCGGGCGCTATCGGTAACCGCACCATTGGTTCATCCTCACTGGGCGGTATGCTTATAGGAACCATTGCCGGGGTTATCGTTATCCCCGGTTTGTATTACCTGTTTGGCAAACTTGCCGCAAAGCGAACGTTGATCAGGAACGAAGACGAAAATCCATTAACTGAAGAAATTGATCACAATGTTTAGAAACACTATAATTAAATATGTAGGCATCGGGTGCATTTGCCTGGCATATGCAGCCTGTAAAACGCCTGTGCTTACCGGTAGAACGGAAAACAAAACGGTACCTGCAAGCTTTAACAGCTCGCAGGATACCGTTAATTCCGGGGCTATTAAATGGAATACTTTTTTCACCGATCCCAACCTGGTAGCGTTGATCGATACGGCGTTAAAGAACAACCAGGAGTTGAACATTACCTTGCAGGAAATAGCGATCACCAAAAACGAAATAACCGCCAGGAAAGGGGAGTACCTGCCATTTGTTGGCATAAAGGGCGGTGCAGGTGTTGAAAAGGTGGGCCGGTATACCAGCCGGGGCGCCAACGATGCCACTACTGAAATAAAACCCGGTAAGGAAATGCCCGAGCCGTTGGGTGATTTTTTAATAGGCGCGTATGCAACCTGGGAGGTCGACATCTGGCACAAACTGCGCAATGCGAAAAAAGCGGCCGTGCTCAGGTACCTGTCAACGGTAGAAGGGCGGAATTTCGTGATCACCACGCTCATAGCGGAAATCGCCAATTCCTGGTACGAATTGCTGGCGCTCGACAATCAACTGGAGATCGTTAAAAAAAATATCGATATTCAGACAAATGCGCTGGAGGTGGTAAAGCAGCAGAAGGACGCGGCGCGGGTAACCGAACTGGCAGTGCGTAAATTTGAAGCGGAAGTACTGAATACAAAAAGCCTGCAGTACAGCATTCAACAGCAGATAACGGAAACTGAGAACCGTATTAATTTTCTGCTGGGAAGGTTTCCGCAGCCCATACCACGCAATGCACAGTCGCTCGATAATGTGATGCCGGAAAGTTTGCATGCCGGTATCCCATCGCAATTATTGACCAACCGGCCCGATATAAAACAGGCCGAGCTTAACCTGGCGGCAGCAAAACTGGATGTGCAGGTAGCGAAGGCGCAGTTCTACCCTTCGCTGGGCATAACGGCCGGTGTGGGTTATAATGCATTTAATCCGGCATATTTACTTAAAACACCCGAGTCTATATTGTATTCACTGGCCGGTGAGCTGGCAGCGCCGTTGGTAAATAAGAATGCGATAAAGGCAATGTACTTAAATGCCAATGCGAAACAGATCCAGGCGGTGTATAATTATGAGCGTACGATTGTGAATGCGTATGTAGAAGTGGTAAACCAGGTGTCGAAGATCGATAATCTGCAGAAGAGCTATGATCTGAAGTCGAAGCAGGTGGAAGCGTTAACGCAATCGATCACCATTTCAAATGACCTGTTCCGCAGTGCGCGGGCCGATTATATGGAAGTGCTGATGACCCAGCGCGATGCCCTTGAATCGAAATTTGAATTGATAGAGACCCGGAAGGAGCAAATGAAAGCGAAGGTGAATATTTACCAGGCGTTGGGGGGAGGGTGGAAGTAATTAGCTAATGTGATAATTTGCTAATTAAATACAGGGACAACTAAATAGTAATGTAAAAAGCCTCCGGTTGAGCTGGAGGCTTTTTACATTAAGCTAATTTTTTACCCTCACATACCGCTCGATATTATACCTGTCAACGCCGGTAGCTTCAATTTTCTCAATTCCCTGTTGAATCAACGTATCGTTGTGAATGCGAACGGTGAATTCGAACTTATTGTTTTCCCAGTCACGGGCGTTGCAATATTCAAGAAATTCGGTATAGGTGCTGTCTTTGAAAGTATACTTTCCGCCACCGGCAGAGAAGAAAGCGGTTGCTGAATCTTTGCCTTTGTTAAGGTCGTGGCCCATAAATGCAAAGTGCGAATCATTGATGATCTTGATGAACCGTTTGTTTTGGGTGTAATCGGTAACCGTGGTATCGTTCTTTTCAATAAGGGTACCGGTTTGCAGTTGCCAGGTGCCGGTAATAGGTAAGGGTTCTTTTTGGATGTTGTTGTTGCAGGACGCGAAAATTATAACAATTGGCAGGAACCGATAGATCGATTGCATGTAGCTTGAGGTTTGGTTGAAGGTTAAAAATAGTAAAAAACGGGTTATCCCCAATCCCCCTCATCCCCTGAAAACAGTGGGCGTTGTATTATTAAATCGTTTGAAGAAGTGAATAAAATGCGCCAATTCTTCAAAACCCAGGCACCAGGAGATCTCCGACACATTCCAGTTGGTGTGTTTTAACAAAGCACGGGCTTCCTGGGCCAACCGTTCGGCAATGACCTTTGACGTGGTTTTTCCCATTACGGATTTCACACTTTTGTTCAAATGGTTTACATGTATGGCCAGTTGACCGGCAAATTCCGCAGGCGTTTTCAATTTTACCTGCTGGTTTACCGATTCTATAGGGAACTGCCTTTCGAGTAATTCGATAAACATGGCAGTAGTACGCATCGCTGCATTCGATTTGGTATCGGCTGCGGCGGATGCAGGTTGCATTTTCTGCGCTTTATGTACCAGCTCATACACCAGGTTCCGGATCACATCGTATTTGAACTGGTAATCAGATTGTATTTCCGCCTGCAGGTGTTTAAAGATCTCCGTTACCTCGCTCTCTGTTGTTTCATTTAAAACAAACACCTTATCACCGCCTGGTTTGAATACGGGGTACTCTTTGATATTGCCAAAATGGTTAAAAAAATCTTCAGTGAAAATGCAAAAGTACCCGCTCTGGTGATCATCGAGCGGTTCCCAGCTATAAGGGATCATCGGGTTGCCGAATAGCAGGCAGCATTGGGGGCTGTCAACCGTTTTGTCGGCGTAATGTATTCGATTGTTCCCTTTGATCAGCGTGATCTTATAGAAGTCTTTTCGATTATATGGTATGGGTTTGGCATTCTTGCCTACAAACGGGTCCAGCTCAAAAACATTAAAATGGCCCAATCCTTCCTTTAACTCTGCAGGGATCCACTTGAATTTCGTTTTATAGAATTCCTCAAGGGTTTGCGTTTTTTCCATAATGCAATTTACCGAAAAATAAAAGTCCATGGATTCCCGATGCACTTATTGCCCGTTCAAAAATCAGTTGAAAAACTAAGCGCCTTCAATGCATCCAGTGAGCTGTTTATATCTGCAATTTTTGCTTTTGCCCGGTTGTAAGCATCGGTACCGAGAAATAATCTTACTGGCGGCTCTGGCATTTCGGCCAGTTCTATCAACGCTGCAGCGGCTTTCACCGGATCACCGGCCTGCGAACCGTCCATGCTTTTATATTTCTGGTGCGATTGGCGTACAGCAGCATAATCATCGATCTGATCTTTGACAAACACCAACGAGTTATCAGAGAGGAATTCCGTTCTGAAACCGCCTGGCGCTACCGCCGTTGTATGGATCTTCAATTCTTTCAGGTCCTGTGCCAGCACTTCGGTCAAGCCGGTCAATGCAGATTTTGTGGCTGCATAAATAGCCCAGCCGGTGGCGCCTGCAAATCCTGCGATGGAAGAAATATTGATGATATGCCCGCTACGCTGTTTGCGCATATAGGGCAGTGCTGCCTGCATTACATATACGGGAGCGAAAACATTTACCGAAAAGCTCTGTTGCAGTTCCTCTTCCGTGAATTCTTCTACGGTTCCGCCCATACCATACCCGGCATTGTTAACGATAACATCAAGCTGTCCGAACTTTTCTACCGTATCTGCTATTGCTTTTTTGACCCCATCCGGGTTGGTAAGATCAACGCCAAGCGGAAGAAAGTTGTCAGAAGCGTTTTCTATTGCTGATACGAGTTGCGCTGCGTTACGCGAGGTGGCGGTAACCCGGTAGCCTTGTTCAAGCAGTCGCTTTGCCAATGCAAGACCCAGTCCTTTCGACGCGCCGGTGATAAACCACACCTTTTTATTGTTGTTCATGGTCGTTTTGTTTTTGTTTATATAATACCATTCCGGCATGATACAGGATGCCGTTCCTGAAATCGCCATCGGCGGTAAAACCGGTATCGTCTTTATAGTCGATGTGATTTCCCGTTACCCGGTATGCGCCCACATAAGCGCTTTGGCGGTTGCCACGCGCTTCATCGTACCGGTTACCTGGTAATAACTGATGTTTGATATAGCCATCCCGGGTAACCCATATGCCCAGGTATTCGCGGCTTTCTTCCATTGTAATATTTGTTTCCATGATCGATTGTTTTATTAAAACAAAATTACAGCTGATGCCGGCGCCGGCTTTTGCGGGCATCAAACCAAAAACTGCATAAATCAAACAATTGAAGATAACGGGGCTGATAATAAGAAGGGTTGGATAATTTCAACGTCTTAATGGGGAAAAAAAATAGCGGCCGTCCTCATTGAGGTACGGCCGCTTTAAATTAATTCTCTTTTTTTATCGTACTCCCTGGTGCGTAGTGGCGGTGGTGTTTCCGCGCGGTTGTTGTTTCGATTCTAAAGAATGTTTTTCGCCCGAAGCAAGCGCCAGTTCATCAATAACCCCGGCATTTACTATCCGGGTTTGCAGGGCTTTATCAGGCTGCACAGCGTCGGGACCATTCCCGCTCTGATCGTACCAGATGCTAACGTAACAACTGGTGGCTTTATAAAAGGTAGAAAATGACATTATGGTACCAGGGAAATATTTAGACGATCCCGGTGTAACAATGATCACTTTACTATTGGCGGTAACCGATTTGGTGGCTTCGTCAAATTCCACCCAGCCTTCGGCATTATCAGAAGCCCTGCGTACCATAAAGCAAAAGCCTGCATACGTATTTCTAAGTAATTTGCTTGAATAGGCAGGGGTAACAGACGTGGATAGGTGGGTGTCGTTAGTTGATTCCTGTGCGTTCGTATTAAGAAAACTTAATACTAATATAAAGGAAAGCGCATGAGCGTAAAAGGTTTTCATGAATAGGATTTATGGGATTAGGGGTTTAGTGGGAATATATATTCCCCAGCCAAAATATATTGTAAAAGAGTGCGGTACAAACTTTTTAGTGAAATTATTTCTGTTTTAACGCCATTATAATGGAATAACATTTGTAGTGGTGAGCCTAATCGACTGATTATTAAAATGAAAGCGTATGAATTGGTGGGATACCGTTTTTGCCGGAAATTCCTTATTGAATTGGATGATCGCCTTTGGAATTATAATCGCTTCCTGGGCCGTAATAAGGGTGGCAAAACACGTTTTGTTAACAAGGTTCAAAAGATTTTCAACCCATACCCGAAGCACACTCGATGATTTTATTGTGCAGTTGATTGAAGGGGCATTGATCCCGGCTTTATATTCAGGCGCTCTATATGCCGGTATTTCGTATTTAACACTGAGCCCGAAGGTAGAGAAACTGATGCATGTTGCGGTAATGGTAGTGGTTACATTTATTATTATCAAAACCATTACATCGGCATTGAACTATCTTATAAACAATGCACTTGGTAACGATGCAGAAGACATAGAGAAGAAGAAGCAGGCGCGCGGGATCATTATTATTGTAAACATTGTATTGTGGGTGCTTGCCCTGGTGTTCCTTATAAATAATCTTGGATATAATATTACATCGGTTGTTACCGGTTTGGGAATTGGTGGTGTGGCCATTGCGCTGGCTTCGCAAAATATCCTCGGCGATCTGTTCAATTATTTTGTGATCTTTTTCGATAAGCCATTTGAAGTAGGTGATTTTATTATTGTAGATGATAAAATGGGTGCTATAGAATATATCGGTGTAAAAAGCACGCGTATACGAACATTAAGCGGCGAGCAGTTGATCTGTTCAAATACCAACCTGGTGAATGCACGGATACATAACTACAAACGAATGGAAAAACGGCGGGTGTCATTCACGATAGGGGTAGTGTATAATACGCCGCCTGAAAAGGTGCAGAAAATACCGGGAATAATAAAAGAGATCATTCTTGCGCAGGACATGACCACGTTCGACCGGGCGCATTTTTCGGCGTTTGGGCAGTTCAGTCTCACCTTTGAAGTGGTATATTACATTCAAAGTCCGGATTACAATTTATATATGGACAGGCAGCAGGCCATTTACCTGTCTATATTAAACGCTTTTAAAAAAGAAGGCATTCAATTCGCGCTGCCAACGCAAACCTTGCAGTTCAGCAATGGTTTTGGTTCACTGGCTGGCGCTGAGGTAAAAGTTGAAAATGATCCCCGGAATGTAGAACCAAATCCCCTAGTCAAAGCGGTTTCCAATAATCCCATATAGGAGCAATAGACTTACAAAAAAGCACAGGGTGCTAAGGATCATCAGGTTCCGGCCATGCCTGCGGCTTTCGGGCGAATACATTTTTACGGTAGTACCGTCTTTGAGGGTCTTTGTGGCCTGGTTAATTACCAGTCCGCCCATAAAACCGGCGAGTGCTAAATAAAAGAAGTATGATGCTCCTAAGATGCAAACCACATAGCCGAGTACCCGCCAGATAACCGGCAGATCGTATGGTACAAACGTTTCGGTACTGGCAACCGGAATGGTAACCTGGCCTTGTGTTTTTTCTGCCAAAAGCGACGCGGCTACCTGCAGATCATAAGCGTTCCAACCGGTAGGTTCATTTACAATCTCCTGCAATTCTTCCGTGGAATAAGATTGCATCATGTGCTCAAAATCGGGCTTAGCCATATCGGCTTTGGCCTGTTCTGCCAATGCGGTATTAACTGCGCTAAATTGTTCAGCAGGAATTCGCAAAGCAAACATCGGGTCTACGGAGTGGCCGAGATATACTTTATCAAGCTGATTTACTTCATGCTCAAGCGAGTAACGGATATTGCGTTGTTGTAAAAGCGTTATCAGGAACTGGGCATCATCAGGCGAATAAAACCTGGAATATGTGGCATATTGTGACATTGGAAACAGGGTATGGGTGCAATATAATTGAAAATTACCGTGAAGGCAAGGGCGTGGAAATACGGGATTGTTAAAAACACCTGTTATTGGTATATTAGCCTATTAAACGACTGCTCATATGAAAAAGGCCATCATTTTTGACCTGGATAATACCATTTTCCCGGTGCCGCAGATCGGGCACAAACTGTTTGCTCCATTATTTACACTGATAGAAGAGGAGGGAAGCCACACTAATGATCTGGAGAAGATCAAGGATGCGGTGATGCGCACGCCATTTCAAAAAGTGGCAAAGGACCATGGTTTCAGCGAAGACCTTACCCGGAAAAGTATAGAGTTATTAAAGGAGCTGGCTCATAACGGCGCCATAGAACCGTTTGCCGACTTTGACCAGGTAAGAAGTTTACCGGTTGATAAATTTGTGGTGACTACCGGCTTTACAAAGATGCAGCAAAGCAAAGTAAAAAGCCTTGAACTGGAAAAGGATTTCAAAGAGATCCATATCATCGACCCTACAACAACCAACAAAACAAAGAAAGATGTATTTGCCGATATTATGCAGCGGCACAGGTATGAAAAAGAAGATGTATTGGTGGTGGGCGATGATGTAAATTCAGAAATAAAAGCGGCGCAGGAATTGGGTATCGATGCCGTGTGGTATGATAAATACAACCGGTATGAACCGAAAGAGGGGGTGAAGAAAATAGCTGATTACCGCAAGTTGGTAGAAAGATTATTAGTAGTTTGAACTAACCTTAATTTACCTCTGAAAAAATTCTCATCCTGGCCCATGGCGATATATACAGGAACGCCATGGGGTTCTTGCGAGGGGAATTACATAATATCCATTGTACTTCAACGCATGCTTCCAGCGAAACTGTTGATATCGCTTCACTTTCTTCGTATTGTTTCCTGATCCGGTCGTTGGCTTCCCTGTCGCGCCCTACGCGAGGCGCTTTAGTGGTTTCGTAGGAAGGAGTTTGAATGCTGAACCATTCTTCGGGGAGCGCTTTGCTTCAATTCAAGCAAAGTGCAAATTTTGCACTTTGCTAATTCCAGATGTAAAAGATATTATTACAAAAGTGGTGGTGAATTTGATCAGAATGAAGATTTGAGTAGATTTTGATATTTATCAAGCTGTATCGGTTAGCAGTAAAGGTTATCGAACTGTTTATATAGTATACAATAACCATTAAAGTTACCTTATGACCGAAAAACAGAATGTGGAATATAAGATCGCCTGGCGCGATGAATATTTAAAATGGATCTGCGGTTTTGCCAATGCCCAGGGCGGAATAAAGATTATGGAAGTTGGATACCGATCCAGATCAGTATTTATGAGGATCAGGTGTATATCTGGAATGACAGCCAGCTACCCGATGCCTGGACGATGCAGGAATTACTTGACAAACACCCTTCGCTTCCCTATAATCCCGAAATTGCCAATGCGTTCTTTCGGGCAGGGTATATTGAATCGTGGGGCAGGGGGCTGGTAAAGATAAGGACAGCATGTACCAATGTTGGTTTACCCGAGCCGACCTTTAATTTTAAATGTAATGGGTTGATGGTACATTTTAAGGGTGGGCAGGTCGCTGCGTCGGAGAAAATGTCGGGAGAACGTCGGGAGAACGTCGGGAAAACGTCGGAGAAAACCGCAGATGTGTCGGAGAAAATGGAAAAAAAGTCGGAGAAAATAACAGATGTGTCGGGGAAAACGTCGGAGAAAATATTAGAATTGATAAAAGCCGATCCGGAAATAACTATTCGGGAGTTGGCTACTATTGTCGGTATTTCAGATCGTTAAATTGAAAGAAATCTTCAAAAGTTGCAAAAGGGTAATTTATTAAAAAGAATTGGAGCTGATAAGGGCGGCCGCTGAGAAGTGATGAAATGAGCCCGGAGCTTTCTCAAAAGGATAAGTGCTGATGCCTGTTCAGAGTATAACCCATGGGCGGGTATCAGCGTTTTCAGTTCGGCCTGGAGGTTTGGAATTAGTAAGAAATCTCAACCTTATTTGATTCCAGCTTATTAAGCGGCCCTTCGTCTTTATAGTTAGGATGATAAACAGACAGCTGAACAGTATATTTTTTCCCCTGAATAATTTGATAAACTTCATTTAGTTCAATACATGTGCTTATGGTATCACCCGATTGTATTGGAATAAAATCTTCAGGAACAACGATGCGCTTTTCCATTTCACCTACGTATTTGGCGGGCTCATTGTTTTCGTCTGTTATGATAAATATATTTCTGCGAGTTTTCCCGTTAGTGCATATCGTTTTTTTATCCAAATAAACCTCTCCAGATGTGTTATTGGAAAACACCAGATTGGCAAACATAAGTTTGCCGGCGACTTTAACATCTAAAAAAACATCGACAAACATATTCTTCATATTCATAAGTTTATGTCGTTACAAAATACTCAAAAGAAGTGGCGTTTTTCAAAGCGCCATCAGGATTTTGTTTAGCCAGTAGAAAACAACCGTTTTCTCCATACATCACATCTTGCGTACCTCCAATATTTTCGAAATGTGATAATTCATGTATTATTGTGCTTGACTTCGAATCTTTTCCAGTCGCAGTTGCTTTCCAAAATACCGTGCCTATTTTAAACCTATACTTATAATCGTCAGGATAAGCCGTGGCACATATTTCTCTTCTGTCCTTTTCATCAATTATCTCATCGAAGTTGCCTATAGTTAACGTCTTACTAGCTTCTAAAGCTCGTTTTATCCTTACTAGTATTTCCTCCCTGGTGTTGTTATCGTTTTGGCCAAACCATTTGGTCAGACATTCCATAGTCTGATTGTCACTTTCGCTCAACAACTTCATTTTGTGTTCTAATACACTTATAGCATCTGCAATAGCCTGGTTAATTAACCGTATTTTCTGTTCGACAGAGGGCTCTACAAACTTCTTTTTATTACCATAGGTATCTTCTGGCGGGAAGATACCCAGACATCCACCTCCAATAATAACTGAACTACTTCCTGAACTCACGTTGCCACCGTGTGCACAAAGATCATTCATGCGTGCGGTGGGCATTCCGCCAATATAAACACTTGATGATCCTGTTACAATTTTATCCGCCTCCCCCACACATGCACAATCATCACCCACCGTTGCCGCCGGTAACCCTTCAATCAATACCGTTCCGCAACCGGGGCCAATTATAACCCCACCCACATGTGGAACGCCCGTGCCGGGTGTTACCATCGGGCAGGTATGCATGTCGCCTATTCGTGCTGCGGGTTTGGCCATTAGGGTTAGCTTAAAATGCCACTTCAACTATATTTGACTCCATTTTTATTAAAGTTTCGTCCTTGGGGTCGTATGAACCTGGGTTGTAAGTATTGTATTGAATCCTATATTTTTTTCCTTTTGTTACATCATATGCGTCATTAATGCTTACGATAGACTTAAACTGATCCCCTTTATTTAATAGTATGAAATCTTCTGCGCTTATTTCTCTATTCTTTATTGATTCGGTATAACTTATTTTCTTACCATTTTCATCCGTAATCACAAACATGTCCCTGTCAATTTTATTTTCGCTGCATAATGTCATTCCATCCAAATAAAGGTTGGAAGATGTATTGTTTTGAAATTCCAAACAAGCCTCTAGTTTATTCCCTTTTAATTCAACACTCAGTTTTACTTTGAACAGGAGTAATCCCATATATGTTTTTTATTATAATTATACAAAAGCATTTAACTAACCATAAATAGTTCATAATTAGCTGCATTATTAAGGGCATCTTTTGGACATGACTTCGCAAACAGTCGGGAAAGATTTTTATATACATAGTCTTTGGTATTTCCTATATCCTTAAAGTGTGATAACTCATGGATAATGGTTCCTGCTTTCGAATCCTGGCCGGTTGGTTCAGATTTCCAAAATTCATCGGTTACAAAAATCCTGTATGAACAATCAAGAGGATAAACTTCGGCCAAAAGTTTCTTATTGTTTTCGTCATTTCTATCTATAAAATTTTCTATAGATAATTTCATACTCGCGGCTAAAACTCTTTTAGTTCTTTCCAGAATCATGTTACTTGTGGCGTCATCATAGAACCCAAACCATTCTTTAAATTTTTCTATTGTATTAACATCGTTCTTTTCCATAAGCCCAATCTTTCTCTCCAACAATTCAATAGCATCCTTAATCGCCTTATTGATAGCTTCAACCTTCTCCTCCCTCGACGGTTCCTGCCATTCTTGTTCCTCCTGAACTGCCATTTGCTTTTTTATCCTTTTCCTTCGGCCCTCCCCAATCAACACACTCCCACACCCACCTGTTACAACACCTCCATGCGCACATCGATCTCCACCCCTCGCCGCCGGTTTACCCCCTATAAATACTCCGGTGGAGCCTTGAATGATTTTATCCGGCTCACCCACACATATACAAGCATCGCCCACCGTTGCCGCCGGTAACCCTTCAATCAGCACCGTAGCACAACCGGGCCCTATAATAACCCCACCCACATGTGGAACGCCTGTGCCGGGCGTTACCTTCGGACAATTATGACCGTCTCCAATCCTTGCTGCCGGCTTACCCAATTGATGAAATTTACAAATTGTTTGGTTTGTATCCCTGTTCCGGTGAATTAATTGAGCTTTATCACGCCCGCCTTCATGATCATGTCCATCGCAGCATTGATATTCTCCTTTCCATTGCTTACGATCTTTAACTCCTCCGTTGTTTTGATATTCACTTTTACTCCCTTCAGCGTTATCTCGCCCTCTTTCATTTCCAGCTCCGCCTCCCTGCATTTCAATTTCAGGTTTCCCTTTGCTTCTATTACAATCTTATTTTCTCCGTCCATATACAATTTGTTCCCGTTTTGATCTTCCATTGTAATACTCCCTTCCTTATCGTTCATGATCACCTTTACGCCACTGCGGGTTTGTATCGCCTTTATATCGTTTTTTTCAGTACTAAACTCCGTTTTTGCGCCGCCATTATAAACCGTTCCGGTAACATAGGGCCGGGTAGCATTATCGCCCGCAAATGCCACAATCACTTCTTCATCTTTCTCCGGTAACATGAACAACCCTTTTCCATTCCCTGCATAGGGCGACATAACCCGCAACCAAGGGCTTTTCTCATCCTCACTCATCCAGCGAAACCGTACCTGCACTCTGCCCAATCCCGCATTATCATGGTTATTCACCACCAGCGCACTCTGCGTTTCACAATACGGTTCAGCAATGGCCTTTACCGGTGGTATCTTTACCGTTGACGGTATCGCCGTAAACTCATTGGAATAATTGCCTGTTCCGTCCCAGTTGTGTTCTATGGAAACAATAGTAAACTCACCCGGCGATTGATCTGAAGGATCTTTTGTCTTTTCCGTTTTTATAACTACACAATCTCCCGGCTGAAAACCGGGCAGGTCGCTACAACCACTCACCCGAACAACATCACTGATCTCACTCGCCGCCCGCAGTGTCATAACCTCGTCTACCTGCTTTACATTTCGCACATAATGATTGTGCCAGTTGGTTGCCGGTGCTATAAATATCTGCTCGCCTTTTGTCAGCGCGTATTCGCTCAACCCGTTATGCCCTGCATTCAACGCACTGTTCGCCACCTCGGTACTATACACTTCATTACTTACATAATCAAGTGCTTTTACCTGGTACTTGCCGGGTTTTATTTGCATATGCAAAGCATACCGGCTCAACTGTATCCCATAATGCAGCGTTATCTTTTTACCCTTCGGCTGTCCTACCACCAGTTGCTGCCCGTCATAAAACAACCATTCGCCATGTTTGCCGGCCAGCCTGCTGATAAACTGCCAGGCCGATTCTTTATACTGCACATAATAATACAGGGTCTCTTTATAAGAAGGGTTGATCCTGTATTTCAGCATATCATCGGTGTACAGGTTCAATACTTCTTTCAGGATGCTTTTTACCGACTTGCGCAACCACGACCGGCAATGCCGGCCGCTGTCAAGTAAAATGGTGGGGGAATACCCACTGATCACTATATTCCCCGGATGCCCGTTATTACACATTGCCTCCATTTGTGTTACTACGCCGGTAAAGGTCAATTCCGATCGCTCAGTTTCCGAA
The DNA here is from genome assembly GCA_966211305.1 of uncultured Niastella sp. Classification (GTDB taxonomy): domain Bacteria; phylum Bacteroidota; class Bacteroidia; order Chitinophagales; family Chitinophagaceae; genus Niastella. The sequence goes on along the minus strand of CBIHPC010000090.1, from coordinate 636 downwards.
TTCACCTTTATGCGTACCGCCGTGCCGATCAAACTTTTCGACTCCCTCAATACAGCGCCGTCTTCTTCAACCGCCTTTGCCGGACAAACCAGTCTGAACGAATGATGCTCATATATTCCCTGGCTTAGTTTCAGTGAAGTGAACTGATTTATTTTAACACCATTTATTTCTATAGTAGTTTCTACGGCTTGTGCCATGAATACTTGTTTTATGGTTAAAAGATGCCTGCCGGATGCTTACAAAAGAGCATCCGCAACACGCCTTACCGCCAAACTATTTACAGTCCGGGCCAGTTATTTTTGAACACTGTGTCTTCCAGCTTAATGGTGTGTGCACTTAGCGTTAGCTGTAATAATATGGGATGTTCGCCCGCAGGATCAAATGTTTCATGATATTCCACACACAACGCATTTTCAAACTCAAGCGTTTTTAATTTGCTCATGGTATCGTACCTGATAAATGTGATCTTCCCACTCTTTGTTTGCAATGTCTTGATCATCCACTCAAACAATTCCGGATGGTTGATGCTTGCCAGTGTAAGATTTATGGTGCCACCCATTGGCTTTGAAGCAGCCTTACCTGTTACATCGATTGACTGATTGAATTTAAAGCCGCATCGCAGCACATTTATTTCAT
>CBIHPC010000089.1:0-20246 GCA_966211305.1 uncultured Niastella sp. | reverse complement strand
TTTAAGAAAAACGTAAAAATATCCCTATGATCAACACTACTCGAAGGAAATTCCTACGGGATGCGTCAATGACTGCAACCGGGTTGGCTATTACGTCGCAATTGGGAGCGAAGAAGCAGGATGTCCGTGCCAAGACGATAGCGTGTGCGCCAAGACAAACTTTCGCACTGTTAGGTACCATTTCCACTATGCAGTCAGGTAACTGGTCTGATCCTGCAACATGGGGTGGAAAATTGCCGGGGCCCTCAGATATTCCTCTTATTTCTTCTGGTCATACTGTTACATACGATCTCACTACAGCAAGTTATGCAGGTGTCAGCATCAGCAGCGGAGCCACTTTACAATTTGATACCGGCAAAAATGCCACGCTTCAATCTTCAGGTAATGTAGTGGTTGAAGGAAAATTATCCATGCGTCCCTCATCGGCCAGCATAGTCCATATTTTACAATTCATCAATATCGACGAAAGCAAATTCGTTGGCGGCGGTATGGATGTAATTACAGCCGACGTTGGTTTGTGGGCCATGGGCTCGGGTTTGCTCGACCTGATCGGTTCTCCCAAAACTTCGTTTGTACGTGCTGCCGGTCATATTTCTGCCGGTACCAGTACCATTTCACTGAGCAGCGCTCCTTCGGGCTGGCGGGCCGACGATGATATCACCATTGCGCCAACGGAGTCGCCTGCGGTTGGCAGTGCTTTTACCAATGGTTTCGAAGATCGTAAGATAACCAGCATTTCAGGATCGTCCGTTACGCTGAGTGCCGGAACGCTTCGCGCCCACCCGCAAATAAATAATATGTGGAGTGCCGAAGTGATCAATCTCACCAGAAATGTGCGCATAGAAGGAACCGCTTCGGGAAGAACGCACATTTTTATTCGCACTTCTGTACCACAAACAATTAAAAATATTCAGATCCGGTACATTGGACCGCGTAAGAACCGCACCGGTGATTCTACCCCGGAATTTGTTTTAGGCAGATATGGCCTTCACTTCCATCATTGTGGCAATGGCAGTGTAGGCTCACTGGTTGAAGGTTGCGTTATCCGCGATACCGGAAGCCACAGCTATGTTCCCCACGGATCAAATGGCATCACCATGAAAGGCAATGCCGCCTATAATTTCATGGAGATCGCTTTCTGGTGGGATGTACTCGATTTGACCCATGGCATTACCTGGGATGGCAATATTGTGGCAAAAGGTTCATTTTTACAAAAAGCCGCCGATATCGACAACGGCGATGCACCCACATTTACAGTAAGCGCCTTTATTTTGGGTGTTGGCGATGATAATGTATGTAATAATAACGTAGCCATCGGTATGACCGGTGATTTCAGGAATGGCGGCGGTTATTTTTGGCAGGAAGGGTTGATTGAAAGCGTTTGGGAGTTTAAGAACAATATGGCGCACAATTGCTGCGGTGGCCTGGTAACCTGGCAAAATAACTTAAAACTGCACGTTATTGAAGACTCTGTACTTTATAATAATGAAATAGGCATTTATCATGGCGCCTATTCAAACTCTTACCTGTATCGCGGTGGTTATGTATATAATAGCGAAATAAAGGTCAAAGCCTCTTCCGGTAACAGTATGCGGGTAAAATTCGAAAACCTGATCATCGATGCTGCCGGACTGGATTATGCAATTCGCATGGAAGAAGGCCCGCTCGATGGTGAGTTGCCGGTAATGATCAGGAACTGCACCATTACGGGCCACAGAAAAGCAGGTATTTCAAATGAATCGCCCAACGCTGTTAAGAAAGCAGACATTCTGCAATGTACTACATCAGGTATTGCCGGTGGCGCCCTGTCGTTGCTGACCAGCGCAGTGGATTATTTGTTAAGCCCGCTTGCCGGTTCAAATGAGGTGATAAGGGTGCAACCTGTTACGGGACAGCCCTACATGCTTACAAAATCGGGCAAAACAAATATTGCTCCGTTTGCACCAACTATCTGGGGCAACGGAAATGGTTTGAAAGCGGAATACTTCAACGATGCCGCTTTATCGAGAGCCGCATTTACAAGAACAGATGTTTGCGTATGTTTCCTCGACTGGAATCAATTAGGAGTACACTATAAAATAACCAGCGGCAGTTATTCTATTCGCTGGTCGGGAAAAGTAATGCCGCATTTTTCTGAAGCCGTTACTTTCCTGGTAGAAACCGGCGGCGGCCTTCGCCTGTATGTTGATGGAAAACTGATCATCGACAGCTGGAAAGAACAATATCCCGGTATTGTAAGATCTTCTCCTGTAAACCTTGTTGGTGGTCAGAAGTATGATATTAAACTGGAGTATTTCAATACTGATAACCGCTCGAACATCGGGTTAATGTGGCAAAGCGCCAGCCTTCCGCTGGAGTATGTTCCCATGGGACAACTTTTCTCGGATCCCATAAGTTCACAGCCGCCAACCACACCAACCAATCAACCACCAATTGCCAATGCAGGTACCGATATCACCATTACATTGCCTAACAACTCGGTTACCCTGGATGGCGCCGCTTCAAGAGATACTGATGGAAAAATTGTAACCTATGCCTGGACAAAAACAGCAGGCCCCTCTCAGTATAGCATTGTAAATGCCGGCGCAGCTACACCAACCGTAACCGGCCTGGCTGCAGGTGTGTATGTTTTCCGCTTACAGGTAACTGACGATAAAGGCGCTACCGGTTTTGATGAAGTAACAGTAACCGTGATAGCTGCCAACCTGGGGCCTGTTGCCAATGCAGGGTCCGATATCAGCATCACCCTGCCAACTAATTCAACAACTCTCAATGGAGGCGCCTCGAGCGATCCTGATGGTTCTATAGTTAAATACGCATGGTCTAAAATAAGCGGTCCTTCAACCTTCTCTCTGGCAAATTCTGCCGGTATCACATCAGGACTCAGCAACCTGGTTGCAGGTACTTATGTGTTCAGGTTGACGGTGACAGATGATAAAGGCGCTACTGCTACAGACGATGTGAATGTGATCGTGAATAATTCAAATGTGCCAGCGAATAAACCACCGGTAGCCAATGCCGGAACCGATATGGCCATTACGTTACCAACGAACAACGTTACTTTGAATGGGTCGGCTTCAAAAGACAGCGATGGTTATATTTCAAAATATGCCTGGTCGAAAGTGAGCGGCCCGTCGCAGTTCCTGATCTCAAGCCCGGGTTCTGCCATTACCATAATAAGTAACCTCGTAGCTGGTACCTATGTGTTCAGGTTAACTGTAACTGATAACAACGGGGCAACGGCTAATGACGATATTACCATTGTAGTGAACAATGCCGCTTCACCTGGTAACCAGGCGCCGGTAGCCGATCCTGGCAGTGACATTACGGTTCAGCTTCCGACTGCCAGCGTTACATTGGATGGTTCAAAATCATATGATGCCGATGGTCAGATCATTTCTTATAAATGGACAAAAGTAAGCGGTCCCTCTACCTTTACGCTGGTTACGCCTAATGCGGCAACAACCGAGTTGCGTAACATGGTAGCCGGTACCTATGTATTCAGACTGGCGGTTACCGATGATAAAGGCGCGGTAGATACACACAAAATGACCGTTACGGTGATCGATATAAAACAGCCAGATCTTGGTGTGCTTACTGCAGTTGCCATGCCTAATCCGTCAACCACTACGTTCAAGTTGAGGATAACAAGTGCCAATACCGACTCCATATTTATTCATATCTATGATTCGTCAGGAAAAGTGGTAAGCTCAATATACAATGTGAGCAATAATGCAACTGTTACCGTAGGCGTTTACTGGCGCGCAGGAACTTATACCGCCGTCGTATGGCAGGGAAATAAGAAGGTGATCTTGAAGCTGGTAAAGTTGTAAACAACGGAGATATTTATATTAGGATAAGCAGGCTGCCCCTTTTGGGGCAGCTTTTTTTGGCCTCCCCCAAACCCCGGCGGTGGAGGGGGAACTGTAAGGAGTAAACGGAATTCAACATGTTCAGGCAAAAAAATGGGCAGGCTTGTGGCCCGCCCGGATATGGTTCGGCAGATAAAAACCGGAATTATATTACATTTCGGTTTGAATCCTTGAAGAGGCTTTTTCGGCAGTTTTTTTACCATTTTGCCACATTTCACTAAGCTTGTCAGACCATTTTCCTGCAGAGTCTTTTATATTCTGTCTTAAATCACTTCCTTTTTCGGGAGCCAATAACATACCTACCGCAGCGCCAACAGCAGCGGCGCCTACCAGGCCCAAAATAACTTTAGTTGTTGTAGTCATGATTATAAATTTTAAATAAGTAATAGATTGTGTTGAAATATTATCATCAAATCCTATTCCGCATTTAATACGTTGACTTATAAGAATGTACCGTTCCGGTACTGTCCATAAAAATCCCCATAGAGGGAAAAGGCATTATCAGGTGGTTTTGCGGGTAGAAGTTACCAGAATTACCGCGCCTACAACAGCCACAGCTATGCCTGCATAGGTGGGCCATCCTACCGATTTCTTTTCCTTCTTATTTATTTCGAGCGGGCCTACATCTACCACTTCTTTTTCTGTAGTGAAGTTTACCCCCTTCAAAAGGATCATGGCAATGCCAACGACGATAAGTATGATTCCAAGCGCTTTCATAAAAAATATTTAAGTGTTTACAATTTCACCACCGTTCGGGTGAAGTACCTGTCCGGTAATGTATGAGGCTTCATCGGAAGCCAGGAAAACATAACAACCTGCTATTTCTACCGGTTCGCCGGCGCGGCCTAACGGCGTATCAGAACCGAATGTTGAAACGTGCGATGGAGGAAAGGTGGCGGGTATCAGCGGCGTCCATACCGGGCCCGGCGCCACACCATTCACTCGTATTTTTTGTTTCGCAAAATAAGCGGATAATGACCTGGTAAAACTTACAATGGCTCCCTTGGTTGCCGAGTAGTCGAGCAGGTGCGCACTGCCGCGATAAGCGGTAACGGAAGTGGTGTTGATGATCGATGCGCCTTCCTGCAAATAAGGTTCTGCTGCCTGCACCAGGTAGAACATGGCGAAGATGTTCGTGTCGAAAGTTTTTTTCAATTGCTCAGGTGTAATAGCCGACAGTTCTTCCTGCGGGAACTGAATTCCGGCATTGTTTACGAGCACATCGAGTTTGCCGAATTGTTTTACTGTCTTTTCTATGATCTTTTTACAATGGGCGGGTTTGCCGATATCACCGGGGATCAGCAGGCATTTCTGACCAATTGATTCGATGCGTGCAGCCGTTGAACGCGCGTCTTCATCGTCTTCATGATAGCTTATAACTACATCGGCGCCTTCTTTGGCAAAGGCGATGGCAACGGCTTTTCCAATACCGCTGTCGCCGCCCGTGATAATGGCTGTTTTATTGCGCAGGCGCAATACATCCCGTTCTTTTTCGAAAACGGGCTGCGGATGCATTTTCTTTTCCTTGCCCTGTTTCTCGTTTACCTTTTGCGCCGGGCGGATTTTTCTTTTCTTTTGTCCTGACTGCATTAATATAATGTTTTGCCGTGTTCATGCTTTTGATTCTTCTTAACAACCGTTGCACCAAGAACTGATGCCAGTGCTCCCAATACCGCGTTTGAGCCAATGGTATTGGAGAATATGTGAAACAGTACATCGCCCCGGCCGCTTTGCGGTGGATTGGTGCCATCGTTCAGGCCCTGGAACATTGAACTGATCACCAAAACCACTGCCGCCATTACGACCGCCAGCAGAATGCCGTAAATGGTGATCTTGATACCCATCATGGATGAAGATCGCAGGCTGGCGGTATCGTGCACCCGGTGATAACCCCTGATCACACCTGTCAGCACAACGGCAACAAAAAGCATGTTGCCCACATATATTAACCAGTTATTCTCATACTGGCGGTAGACAAGAAAGAGTACAATGCCCACTGTATTCAGGACTGCTGCCCATATAGAATACTTCCGGTAAAAAGCTTTCAGCGTCATAACCTTTTTTAATATCAGCAAAAAATTCATGCCTGTAATATGCACGACCTGTGTAGAGATTAATCTACAGCTCAGAAAATGAAGCAGATAAGCAGATGATAAGCGCAGGTTAGGCTAATAAAGCCGCGACAACAATTTTCGGGAAGTGAGAAGATGAGAACGGCGGTGAATAAAAAAAGGAGGAAATCATATTGTGATTCCCTCCTCAACGGTTTAAAATTCTGCTTCCTAGCCCACGGATCTTCCCATGGGGGATAAGGTTATAAATGGATAAGGTAACGAACCGGTGATCGATAGTGTCAGGAGATGCATCTCCCGACTCAGGGATTGCTGAAGTACCGATTGCGAACAGCAGGCAGGCGAACCGGTGCTATGCCCGCTCTGAAACCGCTGCAGGCATTCAGTGTAAGGGACAAGGTTGATGAAAGGAACAAGGTTAATAAAAACCAAGAGCGGTAAAGGAGTAAAAGAGTAAAAAGAGGTTTATGGAAAGCGCTTAATATCCCTCTTACTCGCTTTTTTGCTCTCGGTTAAGGACAAGGCTGGACAAGGTTAACAGTAACGGCTAAGAACATTTAAAAGTAAATTGCTTTACTTTTTTACGCACTTAGTTTTTCAGGACAAGGTTATAATGGCATCGCCAGCAATGAGAGAAAAAAGGTCAAAGAGTAATGTGGTAGCTCTTATCTCTTCTTTATGTTCGTTCCTGGCTTTATTCTGCTATAAAGCTTTTTCTGGTACATATGAACAGGTTACATGCCGTATATTGGTTGTATACCTGTTCTTCAAACTGAAACCCGGTTTTCAACAATAGTTCGTTATATAGGTTATTATCGGCTTCGGGTTCTGCAATGATCTGCCTGATCTCGGGGAATAAAAAGAAATATTCCACGCAGGTTTGCAGGGCTTTAAGGTGAAGCGGGCGAAATACTTTTTTATTGGTATTCATCAGCAACCGTATTATGTAATCGCCTGATGAGGTTGGGTAGCTCTCACAGAGCTCGTCTTTTTCTGCAACACAAATATCCACCTGGCAAAGAGCCATACGGTTATTCAGCAATACCATAAAAGAGCGGGCAAAATCAGAGCTGCCGGCATATAGATAACTCGATGCAACTGTACCGGCCGCACGGCTTAGCTTCCATGCCCAGCTATAAATAGCCGGCATATCGCGGGGTATGCAAAATGGGCGTAAGGACAAGGTAAAAGAAGGGTGTTGAAAGCGTTTTGAATAAACGATTTCCTTCTTTTTATTCAGGCCGGCAGAAGTTATTAACCCATCCTTCTGGCCTGTTAATACTGGTATAGAGCATAAAATTTCCATAACGAAATATGTAAGCTCCCGGTTTTGTTAGTCCGGGAGCTCTTAGTGCCTAACCAGAGCCTTTGTGTAACTTCAAGAAATTTCGAGGCGCAGCAATCGCAAAATTTCTTAGTGATGCTGTCTTAAGCAGCACGTGGTTATAAACACCCAATCGTTAATGAATGACAATAAAAAAAGTGCAAAACTTGTTAATATACGATTCAATATGTAGGAGCCTGTACATAGAATCACTTAGGAGGTGTGTCGCTGTAACTTAGTACATCCGTTATAGATAGGAGTCCTTATTGGAAGTAAATAGGAGATCGATATTTAATTGTAATATATAACGTTTTATAATAATCGGGCGTATATATTAACAGAATTTTTTTGGTTATTGCGCTTCCATTAAAAAATCAGCATTGGTAACAGGCCCTATTATTATCAATGCCGGGTGTGTTATTTGTTGTTCCGCCGCCAGCCGGGGCATGTCTTTTATCATACCCTTAGCCAGTTTGTGATAAGGCAGGGAGGCATAATGAATGATCGCAGCGGGCATTTCGCCATAGCCTTTATCGATATAGGTCTGAGCAATTTCGGGCAGCTTTTTCATTCCCATATAAATAACTACGGTTGCCTTGCTTTGTATAGCCAGTTGCAGATCGGCAGAGAGCGAGCCATCTTTTTTGGTGCCGGTAACTACCCAAATGCTTTCACTGATATTGCGGAATGTTAATGGAATATCATACAGGCCGCTTGCCTGCATGCTGGTAATGCCGGGAATAAAAGTGGTTTGTATGCCATGTTTGCGGGCGAACAGGATCTCTTCAAAACCTCTTCCGAAAATAAACGGATCGCCTCCCTTCAGGCGCAATACCCTTCCTTTTGAAAATGCTTTCTCTTTTATGAGCTCATGAATTTGGTCCTGCGGTGTATAATCGCCATAGGGGAGTTTACCTACATAGATGTTCTCGCAACCGGGTTGGGTATATTCAAGCAGGGTTTTATTCACCAGGTTATCGTACAATACTACCGGCACTTCCTGTAAAAGGCGATATGCTTTTAACGTTATCAGTTCAGGATCGCCGGCGCCGGCGCCGGCTACTATAAGTTCAGGTTGAATGGGAAAATTGGCCACGAAATAAATTATTTTAAATGCACTCAACCACAAAAGTATACTTATATATATTATATATGTGTGGGGTTGAATGCTGTTCTACATATTTATTAATTCAAACTTCAACATCATTCGCCGGCATGCTCATTCAGCTTATTAGTGTCCAGTATGCAAATGTGTTTTCCCTGTAAAACAATTGAACCTTCCTGTACCATTTCATTCATGATCCTGAATACTGTTTCATAAGTAGTACCGGTATACGATGCCAGGTCCTGGCGGCTGAGATTTATATCAATAAAGCCTTCCGCCGTTGTTCCAAACTTGGCGTGCATTGAAAGCAGGGCCTGGGCAATTCTGCCTTTAACCGGCATATGGGCCAGGTTGCGCATCTTTTTTTCCGATTCTTTCAACTCGCCGGCAAAGAACATCATAAGCTCGTGCAGGAACTGATAGTTCACTTTCAGGGTCGATTGAAAAAAGCCGAGGTCGATAAAGCAAACTTCAGAAGGTTCCAGCGCCGTGGCCGAAACCGGGTAATAAATGTCATTACCCAAACCACGATGTCCCAGTATGGCGCCGTCCTTGGCCAGCCGAACGATCAGCTCCTTGTCGTCGGTCCATTTTTTATGCACCTTGAAGGTGCCTTTATATATGAAGTAAATTCCGGTAACCTCGCTTCCCTCGGTAAAAAGCATTTCGCCCTTGCTAACATGAAAACTTTGGCGATGGATGTCCAGCGCCGGTAGCCAATCCTTCGAGCATAGTTTGCATAAAAAGCAACTCTTCAAATCACAACCATGTTTGTTTCGTTTCACGGGAATAGTATATATGTAAAAATAAATTATATATGTTCTTTGGGCAACAACAGTCCGCAAAATCGCAATAGTTCCAAATTAAAATCACACCATCCAATTCACCCCTCAAAATTGCGATAAAATCCTAATGATTTATATATTGGTAAAATAAATATATTAATCATATAGGAATTTGCAGTAAAAATAATAACAAAAAGAATGTATTTTTATTACACAGATCACAAAACGACGGTATATTTTTTAGCGAATTGCCATTTAGATATTATATGTGATTTTATTTAATGTTAACGATTGCCTGCGGTAATTTAATAACGACCCAAAAAACGCAGTTATGAAAATAGTAGTTATTGGCAATGGAATGGTTGGTTATAAGTTTTGTGAAAAACTAACTGCCAAAGCCCAGCCGGGACAATTTGAAATCGTTGTTTTTGGTGAAGAAACGCGCCCGGCTTATGATCGCGTGCATCTGAGTGAATATTTTGCCGGAAAAACAGCCGAAGACCTAACAATGGCCCCGCTCGAGTGGTATGCCGAACAGAACATCAGGCTTTACCTCGGCGATCCCGTTTCATATATAGACCGCGAACAGAAAACCGTTCGCTCTCATCACGGAATTAACGAATCTTACGATTATCTGATCCTGGCTACAGGTTCAGCCGCTTTTGTTCCACCCATTCCCGGTGTTGAAAAAGAAGGCGTTTTTATTTACCGCACTATCGAGGACCTCGAAATGATGACGGCTCATGCTAAAAAAGCAAAGACCGGTGCGGTGATCGGCGGCGGTTTGCTCGGTTTGGAAGCTGCCAAAGCCATGATCGATCTGGGTGTTACCAATACCCATGTAATTGAATTTGCTCCCCGCTTAATGCCTCGGCAAATTGATGAAGCCGGTTCCAATATATTAAAGTCAAAGCTCGAATCATTAGGGCTTTCCATTCATACCAGCAAAAACACCAGCGAAATTCTCGGCGACCAGTTCATTACCGGTATGCAGTTCACCGACGACACCAAACTCGATGTGGACATGCTGGTGATCTCAGCCGGTATTAAACCACGCGATGAACTGGCGAAGCTGGCCGGACTGGAAACTGGTCATCGCGGTGGTATTGTGGTGAACGACAGGCTGGCAACAGACGATCCGTTCATCTTTGCCATTGGCGAATGTGCTTTGCATAATGGAATGATCTATGGCCTGGTGGCGCCCGGTTATGAAATGGCCGACGTAGTTGCTACCAACTTAATGGGTGGCGACAAATCGTTCACCGGTTTCGATATGAGCACCAAGCTGAAACTGATAGGTGTTGATGTGGCCAGCTTTGGTGATCCCTTTGTGGCAGCTTCTGAGGGCCGCAGCATTGTGCTGGAAGACCGCATGAAAGGTGTTTATAAACGCATTAATATTTCGCCCGACGGAAAATATTTATTAGGCGGTGTTCTGGTTGGCGATGCAGATGCTTATAATATGTTGCTGCAAACGACCAAGAACAAAGTGGTATTGCCTCCAAACCCCGAAGATGTTATTCTCGGCGCCCGCGGCGGATCGGGTAATGAAGGCGGCGGCGGTGTTGCAAGCCTGCCCGACGATGCATTGATCTGCAGTTGCGAAAGCGTTTCAAAAGGCGATATCTGCAGTGCTGTATGCGATGGCAATGAAACCATGGATTCAATTAAGAAATGCACCAGGGCCGGTACCGGTTGCGGCGGTTGCGTACCCATGGTAAAAGACCTCATTACCCATACACTTAAAACACAGGGTAAATATGTTCGCAATGTATTGTGCGAACACTTTAATTATAGCCGTCAGGAGTTGTACGACCTGGTGAAAGTGCATAAACTCCAGACCTTCGATGAAGTATTGAACAAACTGGGAAGCGGCGATGGTTGCGAATTGTGTAAACCTCCGGTTGCCTCTATCCTTGCCAGCTTATGGAATGATATGATCCTGGCCAAAGGAAACGATACCGCACAGGATAGCAACGACCGTTTTCTGGCGAATATTCAAAAAGGGGGGACCTATTCGGTAGTGCCCCGTATTCCCGGTGGTGAAATAACGCCTGAAAAACTGATCGTGATAGGACAGGTTGCACAGAAATACAATTTATACACAAAGATCACCGGCGGTCAGCGTATCGATCTGTTCGGCGCGCATGTAAATGACCTGCCCGCTATTTGGGAAGAACTTATTGCTGCCGGATTTGAAAGCGGCCATGCATATGGTAAAGCATTGCGTACGGTAAAAAGCTGCGTGGGCAGTACCTGGTGCCGCTTTGGTCTGCACGACAGCGTTAGCTTCGCTATTCAGATAGAAGAAAGATACCGCGGTTTGCGCGCTCCCCATAAATTGAAATCGGCGGTTTCGGGTTGTATTCGCGAATGCGCCGAAGCGCAAAGCAAGGATTTCGGCATCATCGCAACAGAAAAAGGCTGGAACCTGTATGTATGCGGTAACGGCGGTTCAAAACCACAACATGCCCTGTTACTCGCAACTGATATCGATTCTGAAACATGTATTAAATATATCGATCGCTTTTTGATGTTCTATATCAAAACTGCCGATCCGTTAACCCGTACCGCTACCTGGCTGAACAAAATGGAAGGCGGCATTGATTATCTGCGCAATGTTGTAGTGAACGATAGCCTGGGATTGGCTGAACAACTGGAAGCAGAAATGCAAACGCTGGTCGATAACTATAAATGCGAATGGAAAGAAGCGGTTGAGAATCCCGAGATCCGCAAACGTTTCAGCCATTTCGTAAATGCACCAGAGGCGAAAGACCCTTCAATACAATTTGAACCCATGCGGGAACAAAAAAGAGCGAAGGAGTGGAAATAGCCAATGTGCTAATGGGATAATTTGATAATGTGATAATGGAATACAGGAAATGATAGCCTGTAGCAACAGACAACGCAACTAATACAACTGGCAACATGCACCGGATCGAAAGATCATTGCCGGTTCTTCTGATAACATCTGATACTAAAACACTCACACACCCACTTGCTATGTGGCTGGCCGGCTAACGCCTGTTCCCGCTACGTATAATAACGATTGCTTGCCTGCATCAAAAAAGATGCAGCAGGGTTTTTTATTCCCCATATTGAATGCCAGTGAAAAATTTGATCAGTGAAAGCTGAATAGGGAATCTCTTTTTGTAAACACAATGTTCATGTTATGATACAAGAAAAAGTACTTACCTGGTTTTTAGCCTGCAAAACATCCGATGTGCCCGAAAATGGTGGAGTATGTGTAAAATTTCAGGACGAACAAATTGCGCTGTTCAATTTCAGCCGCCGCAAAGAGTGGTATGCAACACAGAATATGTGTCCGCACAGAATGCAAATGGCCTTAAGCCGCGGTTTGATCGGCACCCAGAACGGTGAACCGAAAGTCGCATGCCCCTTCCACAAAAAAACATTTTCGCTCAACACCGGAAAATGTTTGAGCGGCGATGATTGCGGCGATCTGAAAACCTATCCTGTAAAAATTGAAAATGACCGCGTATATATAGGTGTAGAGAATAATGAATAGCGAATATTGAATTCAGCATGTCGAAGTTGTTTTATTTCAACATTCAAAATTCAGTATTCAATATTCGAGGTTTTTAGGAATGATTCTATCGGTTGCCTGCTTATGACTTTGTTAACGATTGCCTGCCATATTTCGAAACCCGATTGTATAACAAAATTCACCGCATGGTTAGAACCAAAACTTCGCCAACCGATTAAAAAACCCCGGCAGATGGCAGTCTGGCCGGGGTAAGCAAATTTTAAAATGAATCATCATCTTAAAAAAACCAAAACAAAAGTATGAAAAAATTGATTTTCATGGCAGTAACCGGAGTTGTGAGTTTTTTAGGTAATTCTCTAAACGTTGCCGCGCAATTTTCATTGCAGGGGCAGTTGAGAACGCGTACCGAATATCGCAACGGCCTGGGCACATTAAAACCGGTTACGAACGACGCTGCTTTTTTCACTTCTCAACGTACCAGGCTCACTTTCAATTATAAATGGAACAGGATCACGTTTCAAACTGCTATACAGGATGTTCGGGTTTGGGGGCAGGACGCTTCCTCTATAAGTAATGCCGATGGCGCACGGCTGGGTGTGCACGAAGCCTGGGCCGACATATTGCTGGCCAGCAAAAAAGATACAGGTTTTAAATCATCGCCCGTAGAACACTTTAGTGTGAAATTAGGCCGCCAGGAATTATTATACGATGATTCCCGGCTGCTGGGTAATCTCGACTGGTTACAACAGGGGCGCCGCCATGACGCAGTTGTGTTTAAGCTGTTGCAAAGCGGATGGCAGGTTGACCTCGGCGCTGCATTCAATCAAAATACCGATGGCTTTAATTATAATGGCACATACTACACCCCGGCCAATGTTTCGCCCTATGTTAAAGACAGTAAAGGCAACCTGGTGCCAACACCCGCAGGCCTGATACCTATTGTGAATGGCAGCGGTTTTAGTGCCAAATCGGGGAGTTTATCGCTTGTGAACCCGCCCAGCACCAATGCCATTAACCAACATTATAAATCACTTCAGTTCTTATACGCTGCCAAATCATTTAAAGGCGCACGCCTGTCGGCGTTGGTCGTAAGCGATCAGTTCTCCAAGTACAATGTCGATTCGGCAAGAACGATAGCCGGTGCCGATACGGGTTTTGTTTACGGCCGCCGCTATAACAGGGCCGGTGTAAACAGCCGTATTACAGCCGGGTTGTTAGCGGCCATTCAATTAGATAAAAAGAAATTGTTCAACCTTACTGCAGGCGCATATTACCAGGGGGGGAAAGATAAAGAAGGAATGTCGCTGGCAGCCTATACCACCACTTTGTCGCTCACGTATGCGAAAAAGAAATGGGCTTATACGGCAGGTTGGGATTATGTATCGGGTAATGACGCTTTTTCCACATCGACCACCAACCACCGCTTTGATCCGCTGTATGGAACCCCGCACAAGTTCTGGGGGTATATGGACTACTTCTATGTAGGCACAGGCGCTCCTGCAGGTGGGTTAAGCGATCCTTATTTCAAGATTAAATATAGCTCTTCCAATAAAAGATTCAGCACTGCTTTGGATTATCATTATTTCACATTGGCCAAAGATCAGAAAGATCTTTCGGGCAATGCCATTGATAAATATCTGGGCAGCGAATTTGACCTGGTAACAACGTATGGTTTAAACAGTGTAACCGCACTTGAATTGGGTATTTCGTATATGGCTGCCAGCAAAAGCATGGAGTATGCGAAAGGCGTTACACCGGGATCAACTAAACTGAATGCAAGCTGGGTGTACCTGCAAATCAACATCAAACCCGATTTTATCAAAAAATAGGTTGAGCTATAAAAAATTATCATTATGTCGTTTATCAATAATATATATAAATACAGTGTTTGTAAATTTTTCTTTGCCGGGTTGATAACGGCCCTGGCAGCAATGGTTAGCAGCTGCGGCGGAAGTGCTGCCGGCAGCGAAACCGGTTCAGCCGATACGTCAAAGGCTGCCGGAGAACTGGAGAAAGAACAATTGACCCTGGGCTTTATTAAATTAACCGATATGGCCCCACTGGCAATTGCCAAAGAGAAAGGTTTTTTTGAAGACGAAGGGTTGTTTGTGAAACTCGAGTCACAGGCCAACTGGAAGGTGTTGCTCGATCGCGTTATATCGGGCGAGCTGGATGGGGCGCATATGCTGGCCGGACAGCCGATTGGCGCAACCATAGGCTTTGGCACCCAGGCAGAAGTGGTAACGCCTTTTAGCATGGATCTGAATGGCAATGGCATAACCGTTTCTAATGAGGTATGGAATGCCATGAAAAAAAATATTCCGGTTGAAAATGGCAAACCGGTGCATCCAATCAAAGCCGATGCATTGAAACCGGTTGTAGCCGATTTCAAACGTCAGGGAAAACAATTTAAAATGGGTATGGTATTCCCTGTGTCGACCCACAACTATGAATTGAGGTATTGGCTGGCGGCAGGCGGTATTTCACCTGGTTATTATTCTGAAGCAGATATAACCGGAACTACCAATGCCGATGTACTGTTATCCGTTACGCCACCCCCGCAAATGCCTTCAACCCTCGAAGCAGGAACCATATCGGGTTATTGTGTGGGTGAGCCCTGGAACCAGCAGGCTGTATTTAAAGGCATCGGTGTGCCGGTGTCAACTGACTATGAAATATGGAAAAACAATCCCGAAAAAGTTTTTGGTGTAAGTAAAGCATGGGCCGATAAACATCCCAAAACCCTTATTGCAATTACCAAAGCGCTAATACGGGCCTGCAAGTGGCTCGATGAAAACAATGGCGCTAACCGCAAGGAAGCGGTGGATATACTTGCCCGGCCCGAATATGTAGGCGCCGATGCGCAGGTAATTGCCAATAGCATGACGGGTACATTCGAATATGAGAAGAATGACAAACGTTCCCTGCCCGATTTCAACGTATTCTTTAAGTACTATGCAACATATCCGTTTTACAGCGACTGCGTCTGGTATCTTACGCAAATGCGCAGATGGGGCCAGTTAAAAGATGCTAAAACCAACGACTGGTATATTGAAACAGCTAAGAAAATTTATTTACCCGACGTATGGACAAAAGCAGCCGCCGAATTGGTAAAAGAAGGCCATTTGTCGAAGGAAGACATGCCTGCAACGGATGGATTTAAAGCCCCGACCGGAGAATTTATCGACGGAGTTGTATATGATGGAAAAGATCCTGTGGGGTATCTTAAAAAATTTAAGATTGGGCTTAAAGATTAAAACAATTTTTCAACTGAATTCCATACTGCCTGGAGGTTCATAAAATATAAAAAACATGAAAGCAAAGGCTATCAGATTTTTCAGCATTACCGGAATGCATTGGGGTATTCCGCTGGTGAAAATATTGTCGGGTGAAGACCTGCGTCAACATCTTATGCATTTGGTGAAAACGGTACTGGTTCCTTTTATAGCCATTGTGTCGTTCTTATTGCTGTGGTCGGTTGGCGCACGGCAAATAGAAACAAGCCTCGGCCAGGTACCCGGGCCTGCAATGGTTTGGAGCCAGGCTAAGGAATTATGGCAACAGCATCTGATAGAGCGGGCCAAGGCGAAAGCGTTTTATCAACGGCAGGAGGCAAGAAATGCGCAAAAGCTGGCAAATAATCCAAAGGCCAATGTGCATATTGTAGCATACACCGGTAAAGCCACTTATATAGATCAGATCTTTACCAGCCTTAAAACGGTGTTCATGGGGTTTGTGATCGCTTCACTGATTGCGCTTCCCATTGGCATTATTGGCGGGTTAAGCAAAACATTCATGAAGGCCATTAACCCGCTGGTACAGATATTCAAGCCTGTGTCGCCGCTGGCGTGGTTGCCAATAGTTACTATGATCATAAGCGCGGTGTATGCTACCAATGACGGATGGCTGCCGAAATCGTTCATTATCTCGGCCGTTACGGTTTCATTGTGTTCGCTTTGGGCTACGCTTATCAATACTGCACTGGGAGTTTCATCGGTTAACGAAGATTATATCAATGTTGCCAAAGTGCTGCAGTTATCACCGCTTAAAAAAACGTTCAAGGTGGTGCTTCCTGCCACATTGCCTCTGATATTTACCGGCTTGCGTATATCGCTTGGTGTTGGATGGATGGTATTGATCGCTTCCGAAATGCTGGCGCAAAATCCCGGGCTTGGAAAATTTGTGTGGGATGAATTTCAGAACGGCAGCAGCCAGTCGCTGGCAAGAATTATGGTGGCCGTTTTCACGATAGGTATAATAGGGTTTATTCTCGACAGGGTAATGGTAAAGCTGCAACAGCTGGTGAGTTATGAAAAAGCGGTGGCCTAAAATTATTCAGATCATTTACTAAAAGTTTCGTTATGGCTTTACTTGAATTAAATAATGTAAGCAAAAGTTTCGGCGAGGGTAAAACCCGCACCGATGTATTGCAAAACATAAATCTGAGTATTGAAGAAGGAGAATTTGTGGCTATCGTAGGTTTTACAGGCAGTGGTAAAACAACCCTGATCAAATTGATAGCAGGTTTGCTTTCGCCCGACAAAGGGTCCATTTCATTTAATGACAGGCCGGTAACGGCGCCTGGTCACGAAAGGGGAGTAGTTTTTCAAAACTACTCCCTGCTACCATGGTACACAGTTTTTCAGAACGTATCGCTGGCAGTACAGCAGGTTCATCCCGGTTGGTCAAAAGAAAAAAAAGAGGCGCATGTAAAAAAATATATCGATATGGTTAACCTGCTGCCTGCTATCAATAAAAAACCGGCTGAGTTGTCGGGTGGCATGCGGCAGCGCGTGGCCGTAGCCCGTACGCTGGCCATGAACCCGCATTTGCTGTTGATGGATGAACCATTGAGCGCTTTGGATGCGTTGACCCGCGGAACCCTTCAGCAGGAGATCATTAATATCTGGAATAACGACAGAACGACGGCCCTGCTTATTACCAACGATGTTGACGAAGGTATATTGATGGCCGATCGCATTATACCACTGAACCCGGGACCTAATGCAACCCTGGGGCCGGAATTTAAAATACATATAGAACGACCACGCGATAAAACGGCGCTGAACAGTAATAGTGAATTTAAAAAAGTGCGAACTGAGATCATTGAATACCTGATGGATATAGGAAAAGGATCAAGATCCGGAACGGGTAAGGAATACTTCCTGCCCGATCTTCAGCCGGTGATGCCCGGAAATAGTTTCGCCAAACGTTTGATCGCTTAAATTATTAGCATATGAATGACACTTTGGTAACCGCATATCGTTCACCCGAGGTAGCAACATACGAAAACGATAAAGAAGTGATGCTCGATATAAAGGCATTGAAAAAAGTGTATCCAACTCCCCGTGGTGAATATGTTGTGCTTGAAAACCTGCATTTGCAGGTAATGAAGGAAGAGTTCATTTCAATCATCGGCCATTCAGGTTGCGGAAAATCTACCCTGTTGACAATGATTGCAGGATTGAACCCCGTATCGGATGGTGAAATTCTGCTGGATGGAAAACCAATAGTAAAACCGGGGCCCGACAGAGGTATTGTATTTCAGTCGCCCAGCCTGCTTCCCTGGATGAGCGCTCTGCAAAATGTATTGCTGGGTGTTGACCAGGTTTTTCCACACGCATCAAAAGCCCAGCGTGCTGAAATTGCAAAATATTATCTCGATAAAGTAGGGTTGTCAGGCGCTTTTAATAAAAAGGCATCCGAATTATCGCAGGGCATGCAGCAACGTGTTGGTATTGCAAGGGCGTTTGCGCTTAAGCCCAAGATACTGCTGCTTGACGAACCGTTTGGTATGCTCGACTCTTTGACAAGAGGCGAATTACAGGAAGTGCTGCTGGAAGTATGGAACCGGGAAAAGATAACCGCTATCATGATCACTCACGATGTGGATGAATCGATATTCCTGGCCGACCGGGTGATTATGATGACATCTGGACCACGGGCCCTGATAGGTGATGTGCTTGAAATTCCCTTGGAGCGGCCGCGTATCAGAAGGGAGGTGATAGAGCATCCCGACTATTATCACTACCGGGGACACCTGATAAATTTTCTGGAACATTAATGGTAAACAATGTGCCCTTTGTTAAAAGGGCATTAGCTAATAATAATTTGACAAACTAAAACAACGCGTTATCGATCATGGCAAAACCATTGGAAAAGCTACACATCTTCAGCGGTAAGGGTATCCAAATGCGCACTTTCCACATTACCTGGTTAACCTTTTTCTTTTGTTTTTTTGGCTGGTTTGGCATTGCGCCACTGATGCCGCTGGTACGTGAACAACTGCATTTAACGAAAGAGCAGGTAGGTAATATCACTATCGCATCGGTGTCGGCCACAATTATTGCACGGCTGATCATCGGCCGCCTGTGCGATACCCTCGGTCCCCGTTTATCATACACCATTTTGCTGGTGCTGGGCGCCATTCCGGTAATGTGTATCGGTTTTGCCAACAGTTACGAGTCGTTCCTGCTGTTCCGCCTCATTATCGGTATCATCGGTGCATCCTTTGTGATCACGCAGTTTCATACTTCGGTAATGTTTGCCCCCAACGTGGTAGGTACCGCCAATGCGGTGGCCGGTGGCTGGGGAAACCTCGGTGGCGGAGTTACACAAGTAATAATGCCATTGATCGCTGCCGCTTTTGTTGGCGCCGGTTATATTGATAAAGTTAACTCATGGCGTATAGCTATGATCGTTCCCGGCGCTATTTTGCTGGTAATGGCTTTTGTTTATTACCGTTTTACAAAAGACACCCCTAACGGCAATTATAATGAGATCAAACGGCAGACAAAAGAAAAAAAGAAAGGCACTTTCATCTTAGCGTTAAAAGACTACAGAACCTGGGTGCTGGCAATTGCTTATGCCGCCTGCTTTGGCGTTGAGATCACCGTTGACAACGTAGCCGCTACCTACTTTGTAGATAATTACAAAGCAAGCCTTATTATGGCCGGTGCATTGGCGGGCATCTTCGGTTTTATGAACATTTTCGCCCGTGCACTGGGGGGTATTGTAAGCGATAAAATAGGTAAAGTATACGGGTTACGCGGTAAAGGTTTGTTGCTGGCCGGTTTCCTGGTGCTGGAAGGAATTGGTATCATACTTTTCGCCAAAGCCGGTGCATTGCCGATGGCCATCGTTTCCATGTTGATCTTTGCCTTGTTCCTGAAAATGGCAAATGGCGGAACCTATTCAATTGTACCATTTATAAACAAAGACGCTATAGGAAGTGTGTCTGGGATCGTGGGGGCCGGCGGTAATATTGGCGCCATGCTCATAGGCTTCCTGTTCAAATCAAAGAACATTACCTATTCCCAGGCTTTCTTTTATATAGGAGTTGGTGTGGCTGTGGTTGGCCTGGTAGTATTGTTAACACACTTAAGTACTTCGAAAAAAGCAGAGGCAGCTGCAAAAATGGAAGACGAGGCTGCTTTGGCGAGAGCATAGATAAACAGAAGAATAATCAATATCGAACGTCGAATTTAGAAGGGATAGAACAGCGAAGAATAGAAAAGGACAAAGAATCAATAATAAGGACATGAGTAAAAAGAGTGTCGGTTTTTATTTCAGTATTCAAC
>CBIHPC010000088.1:0-20943 GCA_966211305.1 uncultured Niastella sp. | reverse complement strand
AGCGGTGGCGCGGGTTTGCTGTTTGAATAATCGGCAATCGGCAATCGGCAATCGGTTTGAGTTTTGGCGCCGCATGGTCATGAAAAAATCTGAACAATCGCGAGGCCATTCACGATTCACGATTCGCGAAAAACGCCGGGCAAACCCGGCGTTTTGTAAACGGTATAATGTAAACTGTAAATCCGAAACGTAGGGCGTACTTACGCCACCGGAACTACCAGGCGGAAACCATTGCCATGGATGTTCACGATCTCGATGCTGTCATCGTCTTTCAGGTACTTGCGCAATTTGGCAATATACACATCCATACTACGGCCATTGAAATAGGTATCGCTACCCCAGATCTTTTTGAGCGCCTGCTCGCGTGGCAACAGATCGTTCATATGCTCGCAAAGCATTTTCAGCAACTCGTTTTCCTTAGGCGATAAAGTCTGCGTTTTACCGCTATGGCTCAGTTCCCGTAATTTTGGATTGAAGTGATAATCGCCGAGGTCGTATTCCTTATTCTCCTGTTCTTTATTCGTTTCCTCATTCCTTTTCAGGATGGCCTTTATTTTCAACAACAATACTTCGCTGTCGAAAGGTTTGGTGATATAATCATCGGCGCCGAGCTTGTAGCCCTGAATGATGTCTTCCTTCATGGTCTTTGCACTCAGGAAAAACAATGGAATGTCGGGATCCACATCGCGTATTTCTTCCGCCAGTGTGAAGCCATCCATATGAGGCATCATTATATCAAGTAAGCAAAGATCAAATCTTTCGCGTTGAAATGCGGCCAGGCCGAGGCGACCGTCACGTTCCAGCGTCACATCAAAATCATTCAGCTCCAGGTAATTCTTCAACACCATTCCAAGGTTCTGGTCGTCCTCGCATAATAAAATTTTAGGTTTCTTTCCTTCCATTGTGATGTAGATTTAGTTCGATAGTGTAAATAAAGTTAAATCATTTGCTATAACCGGCAATAGCCGTGTAATTATTTGTTAATAATGCCTGCCTTTCCCGCTACGCCCCGGGGTAGTTTAGGCGAGGCCGGTCCATTAGCCTTCGGCTAAGAGGGGCTTCGTGGGTGATTGGCAAATAACTGGTATGAACTGTTAATTGGTTAATTTTGCCACTATAATTAAGGTGATATGCGATTGACTACTGATAACCGATTTAAGAAGCTTATTGTCATTGGCGACAGGGTATTGATCCGCCCGGCTAAACCAAACGAACGTACCGAAACCGGCCTGTACCTGCCGCCCGGGGTAGGGGAACGCGAAAAGGTGCAACAGGGTTATATAATCAAGACCGGACCCGGATATGCAATTCCCTTACCGGTTGAAGAAGAAAGCTGGAAAAGCAGCGAAGAACAGGTAAAATACGTTCCCCTGCAGGCAAGGGAGGGCGACCTCGCCATCTTTTTATTGAGCGGCGCTACAGAGGTATTATATGAGAATGACAAGTACTATATCGTTCCGCAAAGCGCTATACTGATGCTGGAAAGAGAGGAGGACATCTAAGACCAATGTGCTAATTAGCTAATGTGATAATGCCTTGCGCACTGACAGCCTGATTGGCTGGCTGGCTTCAAAATTGGCAATGATTTATTTACACAAATTACCCAGAGCCGTGCTTTCGCGCGGCTCTTTTCGTTGATTCAGAACCGGCACCCATAAACCCGTAACCGGCACCCATTGCCTGTTTAAAAAACTTATTATCAGCTTATTGCAAAGCGTCCTTTCCATTCATACACTTCCACAAAAATTCTAATCTGAACGGCGCCGGGGCTTGCCGATTCCTCTGAAACATGTATCTTTCTGCCATAAAAAATTGATATGCCCGCTAAAGATGCATTTGTTCAGTTGGTAAAGGATAATTATACTTTCAAAGGAGAATTTTTTCGCATAGGTACGGCTGTATTGGACGGGGAAGTGCTGGCAGGCACAGATGCATATATTCCTTTAAAGACCATGAACCGCCATGGCCTTATTGCCGGGGCAACCGGTACCGGTAAAACCAAAACCCTGCAGCTGATTGCCGAAGCCCTGAGCGATGCCAGCGTGCCCGTGCTGCTGATGGATATCAAGGGCGACCTGAGCGGTATTGCCGCTGCCGGCGCTGAGAATAATAATATAAAAGACCGCGTAGCCAAAATAGGCGGCGAATATAAACCAACCGCTTTCCCGGTTGAGCTGATGACCCTGAGCGATGAAAAAGGCGTGCGGCTGCGTGCTACGGTAAGCGAGTTCGGTCCCATCTTACTCTCGAAGATCCTCGACCTCAACAATACCCAGGAAGGCATTGTTTCACTCATTTTCAAGTATTGCGATGATCACAAAATGCCGCTGCTCGATCTGAAGGATTTCATAAAGGTGATCCAGTTCATCAGCAATGAAGGCAAAAAAGATATTGAACAGGCTTACGGAAAGATAGCTACTACAAGCACGGGCACCATTCTGCGTAAAGTAATTGAACTGCAGCAACAGGGCGCCGACCAGTTCTTTGGCGAACCTTCTTTTGAGATCGACGACCTGATGCGCATTGCTGACGATGGCCGTGGTATCATCAATGTGCTGCGGGTAACTGATATGCAAAACCGCCCGAAGCTGTTCTCCACGTTCATGCTGCAAATGCTGGCCGAACTGTATGCCACGTTGCCTGAGGCCGGTGATATGGATAAACCCAAACTGGTAATGTTCATCGATGAAGCGCACCTGGTTTTCCAGGAAGCCACCGATGCCTTATTACAGCAAATAGAAACGGTTATAAAACTCATACGTTCAAAAGGTGTAGGAATTTTCTTCTGTACGCAAAATCCGCAGGATGTTCCGGCTGCTATTTTAAGTCAGCTGGGTTTGAAAGTACAGCATGCATTGCGTGCCTTCACCGCTGCCGATAGAAAGACCATTAAGCAAGCCGCTGAGAATTATCCCGAAACCGAATTTTATAAAACCTCCGAACTGCTTACTCAATTAGGTATAGGGGAAGCGTTGGTAACTGCATTGAATGAGAAGGGTATTCCCACTCCGTTGGTGCATACTATGCTTGTTCCGCCCCGCTCGCGTATGGATATCCTTTCCGATGCGGAAATAGACACCCTGGTAAATCAATCGAAGCTGGCGAAAAAATACGCCAATGATGAAGACCGCGAAAGCGCCTGCGAGATCCTGACCGCAAAACTCGAAGAGGCTGCGAAGAAAACGGAAGAAGCAAAAGCGGCGAAAGAGGCGGAGAAACCCGCAAAAGCTTCTAAAAGAGAAGATAAGTCAACATTGGAAAAAGTGTTGGAAAGCCCGGTGACCAAACAAATAGGCCGTACCGCAGCCAGTGTTATAACCCGCAGTTTGCTGGGTGCGCTGGGTTTGGGCGGAAAAAGCACTTCACGAAAGAAAAGCAGCAGTTGGTTTTAGCTCTGTTATGACAGCCGAATTTTTTTAAGGCTTATTGTAGCAATTAGATCCTTACTTCTATTGTTAGTTTTTACATGTTCCCAACCACGCGCCATGGGTTATGCCCGTGAGTAGCATTTATTAACCTAAAATAACAAGTATGAAGAAAATGATTGTATTGCTGGCTGTTGCTACAGCCTTATTTACAGCCTGTGAAACCAACACCAATAAAACCGAAGGTGGAACCGGTGAAGGCAATATGGCCGATACGACGATGGCCGAAAGTAAAACCGAGCGCAACAAAAAAGTGGTAATGGCCAGCATGGAAGCCATGATGGCAAAAAACGTTGATGAGGCGTTTAAAAACGTTGCCCCCGATGTGGTTGATTATAACGATGGCAGTATGCCGCCAATGAAAGGGAAGGATAGTATCATGAATATGATAAAGGGCTGGATGAATGCTTTCCCCGATAACAAAGGCACTGATCTTAAATATGTGGCCGATGGCGATTGGGTAATGGTTTGGGGTGAGTGGAGCGGTACCTGGAAAAATGATTTCATGGGAGCTAAGGCAACCAATAAATCGTATAAGATGAAGGATGTTGATATCTTCAAACTAAACGATGCCGGACAAATAGTAGAGCATCATAATGTACAATCTCCGAATACGATGGCAAGGCAGGTAGGAATGGCGCCTCCTAAGAAGTAATCAAAAGACGGGTCCTTCGCCAATTGCGGAGGGCCCGTTTTAAAATACGTGAGGTGGCCACCTTTTTACTTTGCGGGCCGCACATAACCTTCTTTATCTACAAACAGTTTATTCTCAGATTGCAGAAAATCGAGCACCTTGAACAGTTTATCCTGTTTAATACCGGGAAGTTGTTGTTGTAACAGCTCACCGGGCAAAGGGTGTTGGTTGATTACGGTAAATATGCTTTGAGCAATGTTCTCGAATTCGGCATTGGACAAACCATGATTCTTTTGTTGTAAACAATTGTCGCAAATGCCACAGGGGCTTGTGTTGGGGTCGCCGAAGTAACCGGCAATAAACTGACTGCGGCATTGTTTTTCAAGATGCACGTATGTTATCATTGTTTCAATGCGCTCAATGAACTGCTGTTTCCTTTTCTTATAACCGGTCATGTCGATCCGCAGTGTTTCTGCTCTTACCCGGTTCAGCATAACATATAACTGCGGCGTGTCTTTTCGGGGAATATATTCAATGATGGCATGAGCATGCAATCTTTTAAGCTCCTGTATAATGGCTACTTCTTCCCTGCGCAATAACCCGGCAATGCTTTTTTCATGCACGTTCACCGGTATGTCAAAGATGCCTTCGTACGTTCGAAGTAATGTTTTTATCAGCGGTTCCAGTTGCGGGTTATCTTTTTCAAACTGGTACAGCCAGCTTTTGCCGGTAATGAACTGAATGCGTGCCGGTAAAAAGATCTGTTCGTGATAACTTACCCAGCCTTCCTGCTCCAGCGCTTTAATGGCATAGATGGCCTGATGCACATCGAGCTGGAACTTTTTTATAAAGTCGGTGAAGTCGAAGTTATAGTAGTTGCCTTCGCCTGAGCCCGCGGGGATCTGCAGGTAATTCATCAATGCTTCATATACCTGTCTGATAACGGGCAGGTCGGGGAAGCGAATGTCAGGAAGCTTTTTCAGTTCTTCCAGCTCTCTGTTATCGTATAACAATACGGCGTATGATTTCTTTTCGTCACGTCCGGCGCGGCCTGCTTCCTGGTAATAGTTCTCGAGGCAGTCCGGCACATCGGCATGAACCACCACGCGTACGTCGGGTTTATCGATGCCCATGCCAAACGCATTGGTGCAAACGATGGTGCGAATGCTGTTATTGACCCAGGCCGCCTGTTTGCGCGTACGTTCTTCCTGTTGTAAACCGGCGTGGTAGAAGTCGGCGGTAATGCCGTGCATGTTCAGCAGGTCGCTGATCTCTTTCGTGCGTTTGCGGCTTTTACAATAAACGATGCTGCTGCCTTTTACTTTTTGCAGTATGTCGGTTATCTTATTGGGCTTTGAATCAACCGTAAAAACGCTGTACGATAAATTCGGCCGTTCGAACGACCGGCTGAATACC
This sequence comes from uncultured Niastella sp., assembly GCA_966211305.1. Classification (GTDB taxonomy): domain Bacteria; phylum Bacteroidota; class Bacteroidia; order Chitinophagales; family Chitinophagaceae; genus Niastella. The sequence goes on along the minus strand of CBIHPC010000088.1, from coordinate 15,468 downwards.
GCATGGTTTTTAAAATGCAGTTTATCACAAATATCTTTTTGTACTACGGGTGTGGCAGACGCCGTAAGCGCCAGAATGGGTATGCCGGGTAATTCATCACGCAGGGCGGCTATGCGCAGGTAGGGCGGTCTGAAATCATATCCCCATTGTGAAATACAATGGGCCTCATCAACAGCAATTAAATTGATATCGATGGCCGGCAGGTACTCAAGGAATAAATTGGTTTCTAAACGTTCGGGTGAAACATACAGGAATTTACAATTGCTGCTGGTGCACAGTTTCAGGATGTTGATCACTTCTTTACGGCTCATGCCCGAATAAATGGCAAACGCCGTAATGCCTTTTTTACGCAGGTTATCTACCTGGTCTTTCATCAATGCGATCAGCGGGCTCACTACCAGGCACAAGCCTTCCTGCGCCATTGCCGGTACCTGAAAGCAAAGTGATTTGCCCCCGCCTGTAGGCATCAATGCCAGCGTATCTTTGCCTGCCAGTACGGAGTGTATTATGTCTTCCTGCAGGGGGCGGAAGGCAGAGTGACCCCAGTATTGTTTGAGTATGTAGTGAATGTCGTGCATGTGAGTCGTGAATCGTCAATCGGCAATCGTGAATGGTTCCCAAAATTTCGAGGGAGCACGCTAATATTCAGCAATCACTCTTTCACCGGCCGATCATTTTTGTAAGCATTTGAAAGCATCTGATCATAAGCTCTCCCAATACTTCTTGCTCTTCTTTAATTATATATTTTAACTCCGCTGCAATTGCCAATGCTGCATCGATTTCAATCAGAGACCCCCTGGCAATTTCATAAAATCTTTTTCTTTCTGCATTGGATTTTTGTGATCAAGTTGCAAAAACATGATATTGATTTTGAAGCCAAACTAGAAAATACCTGCTACTAATTGCCATTTGCTACCGGTTAATCTGTATTTCATTGCCGATTGCCGATTGCCGATTCACGATTCACGTTTGCCGATTGCCGCTATCTAATCTCACTCAAGCCACCTTCTTCACAAACAGCCTAACCGAATTCACCGCCAGCACTACATCACTCAACCCCATTACCAACGCACCGAAGGTGGGCGTAAGCAAACCGAATGCGGCTACCGGTATGGCAACGATATTATAAATGAACGCCCAGAAGAGGTTTTGTTTAATGGTGAGGAAGGTATGACGGCCCAGCCCAAGCGCTAATGGCAGGTTCCTGATGCCGCTGTTCATCAGCACCACATCGGCCGTTTGTACGGCAATATGAGAAGCTTCGCTCAGTGAAATGCCAATAGTGGCCTTTGCCAGCGCCGGTGCATCATTGATGCCGTCGCCTACCATCGCCGTTGGGCCCTGCAGGGTGAGGTCTTCAATAACCGCCAGTTTTTCCTCAGGCTTTTTCTCGGCAATCACTTCATCGATGCCCAGCAGGTTGGCGAGTTGCTTACATTTATTCAACCGGTCGCCGCTTAACAAAATGGTACGGATACCCCGGTGCCGCAGGTATTGTACAATGGAAATGGCTTCAGGGCGAACTTCGTCTTTTACATCTATCCAGCCCAGCAGTTGCCCGTTCCTGGTGATATATACGTTATGTGAGTCTTCTGCAGTTAACGCCATGGCGGTTTCGAACGATCCGGCAATATACAGATCACCTGTTGCCGTGATGCCCATCATGCCGATGCCTTTTTTCTCTTCCACCTTTGTAAAGCGGATCGGGTCTTTTCGTTTCCAGCTAAGCGTTATACATTGGGCAATAGGATGGTTCGAATACTTCTCCAGCGAAAATGCAATGTGTTTGAATTCTTCGGGAGAAAGATTGCCGGCCACCACCTGGTAATTCGACAGCTCGAACCGGCCGGTGGTAAGCGTTCCGGTTTTATCGAACACCACCTGTTTGATGGTCCTGAACAATTCAAGGCTTTTGGCATTGCGGAACAGGACCCCGTTTTTGGCGGCGCGTCCCAAACCAACGGCAATGGCTGCCGGTGTGGCAAGGCCCATAGCGCATGGACAGGCAATTACAAGGATGGCTATGCTGCGCATCAATGCAAGGGTAAAATCGTGCAGCACCAGGTAGTTTATGATAAAGGCTACCGCGGCAATGGCCAGTACAACGGGAACAAAGATGGCGCTGATCTTATCGGCCATTTGTTGTACCGGTGGTTTTTCGCTTTGCGCCTGTTTTACGAGGTTGATGATATTGGAAAGCACCGAATCTTTTGCTTCGGCAGTGACCTGTGCTTTAATGATGCCGTCTGCAACCAGACTACCGCCAATGAGCGTGTCCTTTGCTTTTTTGGTAATGGGCAAACTTTCACCGGTGATGATCGACTCGTTAACCGTAGCGTCGCCAGTCAATATTTTACAATCGGCAGGCACCTGTTCACCGCTTTTTATAAGAATAAGATCGCCGCTGCGTAATTGGGTGTTTTCTATGGGAAAGATAAGCTCCTGGTGGTTTTCATCAAAGGCGATCATATTGGCCATTACTTTTTGCGATTTGGCCAAACTGTTCAATGCCCGCTGGGTCGATTCTATAGAGGCATCTTCGAGATAATTACCCAGGAACACCAGGGTAATTATTGATGCGGCGGTCTCGAAAAACAGATATTGAGGCCCCAGGTTCAACAATGCGCCCGTTAAACTGTATACAAATGCCGCTGTGGCGCCAATGGCAACCAGCACATTCATATTGGGCATGCGGTTGCGAATGCTTTTGATGGCACTGCGACCAAAGAAATCCATCCCCACAATGTAAACAGGCAAACAAAGGCCCAGCTGTACCCAGGGGTTCATAAGCCAGTGAATGTGCACCCATCTATCGAACATGTGCAACATCAGCGGTAAGGTAAATACCAGGCAGAAGAGAAAGCGTTGCTTATGGTTCTTAAATAACCTTTTGCTCTTTTGCGGTGCAGCCGACCCATCGTCCTGCACGCTGTAGCCAAGCGATTCAATGCCTTTGAGGATCTGCTGCTCGTTTTTGCCATTGATATCAAAACTCACTTCGCCCCCTATCAGGTTTACTTTCACATTGGCCAGGCCTTCATTGTTGAGGTATTGCTGAACGGTCAGTGCACAATTCGAGCAGGTCATGCCGTCTACTTTCCAATTCACTTTTTTCATATCCATCCATGGGGTGTTGAGTGTGTTTGCAAATTTACCGCTCAACGGGTAAATGTCCGGGGCCTGAAAGCAATAATATGTCCACCGGGTTGCAATTTTAACTTAAATCTGTCTTTCCGCCTCATGGTGTTATCTTTGTGGCCTTATGCAATTGCAATGTACACTGGATACTATCCGGCAAACAGCACGCCGGTTTTGGGAACTTGTTGATGGGCGTAAGGTAATTGCTTTTTATGGCAATATGGGCGCAGGTAAAACAACGCTTATTCACGCCTTATGCGATGAAAAGGGAGTAACAAGTACGGTGGGAAGCCCCACTTTTTCCATAATTAATGAATATGCCTACCCGGGCGGCAGGCTGTTCCATATTGACCTTTACCGGTTGAAAGATGAGGAGGAGGCTGTGCGGGCCGGGGTAGAGGACTGCCTGTATTCGGGGGATATTTGCCTGGTTGAATGGCCGGGCCGGGCTGAAGGCATCTTTCCAGAGGATACCGCCAGGGTGGAGGTGCAGGTGGTAGACCAGGCTACCCGCAACATTTCCATCTTATAAATTTTTCTATTTGAAATAATTCCGGCCAACTTGTCGGCTTTTTTGGGGGAAAATTGACCAAAACAGCTTTTGGCAGGGTTTGTATAATTGACTTTCATTGCAATAGGTTAAAAGTTGTACCTTGTGGCCCCGATAATGGGGGTAAAATCATTTACTGCTACATGTCCCAGCAAAAGCCGATTATCAGCACTTCTTTTAGTTACGAAACACTTCAGGAAACTCTGGATATAAAGCCCAAAGGGGCACAGTTGCACATTGGTATTCCAAAGGAGACCGCGTTCCAGGAAAACCGTATTGCACTTACGCCCGAAGCGGTGGGTGTGCTGGTAAGCAACGGGCATAATGTAGTGATAGAACATAATGCCGGCGAGGCGGCGCATTTCCGCGACCGCGATTACAGTGAGGCCGGCGCCAGGATAGTATATGATAAAGCGGCCGTTTACAAGGCCCCCATTCTGGTAAAAAGTGCCCCGGTGGTAGAGGATGATCTGCCGCATCTGCAGTTCAACCAGGTGATCATTTCGCCTATTCATTTATCGGCCATGAAGGCCGAGTTCCTGCAGAAGATGATGGAAAAGCGCATTACCGCCATCTCGTTCGAAAACCTCAAAGACGATAGCGATAGTTTACCAATCGTACGCAGCATGAGTGAAATTGCAGGTAGTGCGGTGATGCTCATCGCGGCGCAATACCTCGGTTCGGCCAACCATGGCAAGGGCGTATTGCTGGGTGGAATTTCAGGCATACCGCCAACCAAGGTCATTATCCTTGGCGCGGGTATCGTTGGAGAGTTTGCCGCCCGCGCTGCATTGGCATTGGGCGCTTCGGTTAAAGTATTCGACAATAGCGTATACCGGTTGAAACGGTTGCAGAACAATATCGGCCAGCGTATGTGGACCTCGGTAATGGAGCCGCGCATACTGGCCAAACAATTAAAGACCTGTGAAGTAGCCGTTGGTGCACTCGGTTCGCAAAGCGGCCGTACACCGGTGGTGGTTACCGAAGAGATGATCAGTAATATGCGCCCGGGTAGTGTGATCATCGATGTTAGTATCGATCGCGGCGGTTGTTTTGAAACTTCCGAGATTACCAGTCATGAACAACCGATCTTCATGAAGTACGGCGTTATTCACTATTGTGTTCCCAATATTCCCTCAGGATTTGCACGCACCGCTTCGCAGGCTATCAGTAACGTATTGATGCCTTTGTTGCTTGAAGCGGGTGAAGAAGGCGGTTTCGAAAACCTGGTATGGCATAAAGTACACCTGCGCAGTGGTATTTATCTTTTCAAAGGCGCACTAACAAATTTTCATTTAAGTCAACGCTTCGATCTGAAATACACCGATCTGAACCTGCTGATTGCAAGCCAGCGTTAAAAGGTTGCATGTGGGTGAAAAAATATTTTTGATCCTGATGCAACAATAATATCATTATATGTACGATGCAGCCCGGTATGGATATGTTAAGTGTTATCTTAACACTAAATAGGAATTAATTCCGTTATAATGCGGTAGACATTTGACTTTAACAAGTTTCCTATTATTTTTGTGTATTCCCCCAATTAACAATTGCCGCCTTTAATAAGAAGAAAACGTGGATTTTCGTAATAAATGAACGTTTTTCACGTTTTCTATGGCCCAAAAGTTGCTAATTGGATTCAAATACCTGTTATGAAGACAAGGCCCTATTTTCTGATAGCACTTGCTATCCTGGTTTGTAAAATCCCTTCTTTTGCCCAATCCGTTCCTGCTATTTCAGGTTGGGACATGGATGAGAAAGGCGGCAGTTATATAATGAAGCCGATTACAAAAACAACCGCAACAGAATCAAAAGAATTCGTATATGAAATTATGCCCTTTGCAAAAAGTGAAGGGCAATCAGTAGAAGATTGGTTCAAAAGCGCTATTGATAAAGATGTAAAAGAATCTGGTTTTACATTACCGCCAGCTTCTGCATCAAAGAAGAACATTACCACCAACCAAACGATCATTTCATTTTCAACCGAGCTTACCGATAAAAAAGGCAAAGCATGGTATGTGACGTATATTGCCTATCAGGCAGGAAACGGTGAAAATCGTATGGCGCGTGTTATAAGCTCACCCGATGTGAAATATTACGCCAATTATATGCGTCCTGTGGCCGAACATATCGGCCAGCTCGCAAAGGCCGATGCTTCAATGTCGTCTTCCGCCAGGAACACAAGATCAAATAATCATACAAGACAGGAAACAAGGTCTGGTAATAATACGAATGCCCAGGCTGAAAATTTACCAGAGAAAGGCCTGAAAACACAGGAGATCAACGGTATCCTGATCCACCTCGAGTATAACACTACTCCCGATGGTAAAATGGTGCGTAATTACAAACCCTTCCTGGTATTGAATGACGGTTCTATTTACAGCGAACCGATTATCAGCCCCTATAGCCTCGATGTTGTCCAAAGCAAATTAAAGGAGCCTAAGAAATGGGGTACCTGGAAGCTGAAGAACAATACTTTCGCTGTTGAGTGGACCGCTACCGGTGAAACAGAAAAATGGTTCAAGAACTGGTTCTGGGCAACTCCTTCTCAAAGAGAAGAAAAACTCGACGGTGCGTACATAACGGTGAACGGTTTGGAAAATGAGGCCGTGAAAGGCGCCGATAAAGGATTTACTTCAAAATATATTGCTTTCAATAATAACGGTCAGTTCACGCTGACAAACGGCCCGAGCAATAATCCTAACACGCCCATACCTGCTGCAGAGTTCAACAAAAGGAATGAAGCCGGTACGTATACCCTCAACGATTATTCAGTTGAGCTGCGATTCAATAACGGCACTGTAATTCGCCGCATCTTTTACTTCTATCTGCCCGGTAAAACCCATTTTGGCGTAGGCAACTCGGTATATGTGCCTAAACAATTTGGTGAGAACGCTACCGCCAGCGGTAACTAAGATATTATTTCCCGCTCCCGGCATAAGCGGGGGAACTTTCTAAAAATACGGTTGACCGGCCAGGTTATCAGGAGCGATTTACCATTCTTTCCGGCAACCCTGCATTGCAATTATTTACAAGTGTATACACATGTTCAAAACTTTTCTCCGGAAAAGTTTTGAACATGTGAGAAAGTTTTAGGCCGTATAAACGGCCTTTCTTTTTCTATGGCCCGAAAATTGACCATTGCCTGTAAATAGCCTACTATGAAAAATGCGCTCCTGGTAATAGTCCTGATCATGGGTTTGGGTATGCCTTCCGTTCTGGCTCAATCACCTGTTCAGCCAATGCTGGGCTGGAAGATGGAAGAATTCAGAGGACGCTATATATTTAGACCAACTGCTGTTTTCAGTGATGAAAATAAAGAATTCTCATATGAGGTTATGCCGCTTGAAAAGAGTGACGGAAAGACCTTCGACGAATGGTTTACCGGCACTATCGACAAAAATCTGCGCGGAGCGGGCTTTTCTCTCCCAAAACAAAAAGATAAAAAGAATATCAGTTATAACACCCTCTCTTCTTATTCGGGTAAAGTGAGCGATAAAAGCGGTAAGGTGTGGTATGTTGCCTATATGGCATACCGTACCAACAACCAGCAGTACAGGATGGCGAAGTTGTTCAGCTCACCGGATATCACTTATTACACCAATTGTATGAAAACGGCCGCTATGCACTTTGGCAAACTGGCCAAACAGGAAGGCGCATTTGAAACATCGGGCCTGGTTGATGTAGCCAAAAACAACCCGCCGCCGGCTATGCTTCCCCCCGTAATAGAAAAAATACCTGCTCCACGTAATGCAATTGCCAGTAATGACAATGTAACCACTCCCGTAAAAGGATTAAAACCCACCGAAATAAAAGGCATCATCATAAACCTTGAGCATAGCTATGGTGCAGGGGGATCCGTTATAAGCGAGTACATGCCCTATCTGTTACTGAACGATGGCTCTATTTACAGCAGTCCGGTGGTTAGTCCGTACGAGTTCAACGTAGCGCTTTCAAAACAACGCGAACCCAAAAAATGGGGCACCTGGAAGATAATCGGCAGCGCCATTACGGTTAACTGGCCCGGCAGAAATAAGTCGGAGAAATGGGAAAAGAACTGGTTCTGGGCCCGTCCGGCAGCCGGAAACGAAAAGATCGAAGGGGCCTTCACCAGCATGATCGGCGCCGGTAACAGCGCAATAGGTGGTAACGTGGTTACGGTTTCTTCAAAGAATATTCTTTTCAATACGCTGGGCCGTTTTGCACTTACCGGAGTGGGTGTGGGCACCAATTATACCGATTATAATATTGCCACTTCGGCTTATTCAAAAAAGGATGAGGCCGGTTCCTATAAGTTGAACGGGTATTCCATCGAACTGCGGTTCAATAACGGCACCACCATGCGCCGCGCGTTTTATTTCTATCCTAAAGACAAAGCGCATTTTGGGATAGGCAATCATGTGTATGTGCAGAAAAGGTGAGTTGAAAGGTTGATAGAGGTGATGGAGTTGATATTGGTGATAAAGGTAAAAGTAGAAGTAAGTTGACGGGTTAACGAGGTTTCCTATGTGCTGCAGGCTTACTAATGGTTGAAATGTTGATAGAGGTGAAAGAGTTGATAAAGGGTTTATGTGCGGCAGGCTAATCGTAATTAAATTAATTGCCGGAAAAAAACGAGTCCCAAAGTCCGGTAAACCATTCCACGTTTGCCGTTTCACGATTGCCGATTTACGGCTGCTTCTTTTTATAATCCAGGATACTTATTACTTCAGTACAGAACTTATACTCCTGCTCATCATTGGAGCTTACAATAACCAGCCGTTTGTTACAATACGATTTCACCAGTTGGTGATATAATTCAATTCCAGCCGCATCGAGGTTGGTGCAGGGCTCATCGAGCAGTACGCAGGGAACGTTGCTGAAAATAGCCTGTGCCAGCTTTACCCGCTGTTTCATCCCGCTTGAATAGAAACGGATCTGTTTATGGGTAGCGGCTTTTAATCCAATTTCATCAATAATTTGGGGAATGCCGAAGCCGGGCATAAATGGTTTGAACTGACTGTGGAACTGCAGAAATTCCTGCAGGGTCATTTCTTCTATTAATTCAAGATAGGGGGCTGCTATCGAAATATACCGGAAAGCCTGGTCTACATGAATTTCTTTTTCATCCGCCGCAACTTTGGCAGATGCGGGTTGCCGGTGCTGATCAAGAGCATCGGACATAGAACTTTCATGTTTCACGGCCTGTTCCGACTCGTGGGGATTTGCCGATTGCCGATTGCCGATTGCCCACTGCCCACTGCCAATTGTGTATCTGGCGCTTCCTTCACTCATGATCATGGCGCCGCCAATCACCTGTAATAAAGTAGATTTACCCGACCCGTTGGGACCGGTTATGGCATAGGCTATGCCTGCACTAAACTCCTGCTGAAAATTTCGGAAGATCCAGTCGCGGTTAAAACGTTTGCCGGCATTAATCAGCGATATCTTCATCCACACTATTTTTTGAATAGCGTTTAATGATACCGCGGCCGCTTTCGCGAATAAAGGTTACGATCTCATCGCGTTCATCGGTTGCAGAGAATTCTTCTTCCAGGTATTCGAGCGCCTGGCTGGTGTTGAACCCTTTGTTATAGATGACACGGTAAATATCGAGGATGTGATTGATCTTATCAACCGTAAACCCGCGACGTTTTAAACCAACTGAATTCACACCGGCATAGCTTAACGGCTGGCGGCCGGCTTTAATATAGGGGGGAATATCTTTTCCTACTAACGAACCTCCGCTTACAAAAGCATGCTGACCTACCTTGGTGAACTGGTGCACGGCGCACATACCACCAAGAATAGCCCAATCGCCAAGGATTACGTGGCCCGCAACCTGTGAGTTGTTACTGAGGATAACGTTGTTGCCAATGATACAGTCATGGGCAACGTGGCTGTAAGCCATGATCATACAATTTTTACCAACTTTGGTCTTCCACCTGTCCTTGGTACCACGGTGAATGGTTACGAACTCACGAATGGTGGTATTATCACCAATTTCTGTAAGCGTTTCTTCCCCTTCAAACTTGAGGTCCTGTGGCATGGCGGAAATTACAGCACCCGGAAAAATACGGCAGTTCTTACCGATGCGGGCGCCTTCCATGATGGTTACATTACTTCCTACCCAGGTACCTTCCCCAATTTCTACGTTTTGATGGATCACCGTAAACGGGTCAATTTTTACATTGGTGGCAATCTTGGCGTTAGGATGTATATATGTATGCGGATGAATCATTTTATTTACATTCTTAAGGGTTGTAGCAGGATATTCACTCATAGGCGTAACGGACATCCCATCCCCGGTGGGATTTTGCTGGTGATCGTCACCTATACTTTGTTTATGGATGGATTGACGTTTGATGTTAATTAATCTGCTAAAATAGACAAAACTAAATCATTAAACCCCTACGACGTGATAAATTTTACTGTTCACTACCCTTTTGCGTGGTAATAACCAATTATTTACCTTTTTACAAGTTGCGCCATGAGGTCGGCTTCAGTGGCAATCTTGTTGCCCACATACACCGTTCCCCGCATTTCGCAAATACCGCGCCGTATAGGAGCCATTAACTCCATTTTGAGGATCATAGTATCCCCGGGAACAACTTTTTGCTTGAATTTACAATTATCGATCTTCAAAAAGTAGGTATCATACTCTCCGGCGGGCATGGCATTGATACAAAGGATTCCACCGGTTTGCGCCAGCGCCTCTACCTGCAATACGCCGGGCATTACGGGGTTGCCGGGAAAATGACCCTGAAAGAACGGTTCGTTATAGGTCACATTCTTTATACCTACAATATGTTTGTCGCTCAATTCAATGATCTTGTCGACCAGCAGGAAAGGAAAACGGTGCGGCAGGGTTTTTTCGATCTTCTGCAGGGAATATACAGGAGGCAGATTGGGATCATATACCGGAACATCCTTTACATGTTTGTTCTTCTTGATGTACTGTTTGATCTTGCGGGCAAAATCAACGTTGGTGCTATGACCGGGACGGTTAGCAATGATATGGGCTTTGATGGGATAACCTATCAGCGCCAGGTCACCAACTATATCCAGCGTTTTATGCCGGGCCGGTTCGTTGGGGAAACGTAATTCGAGGTTATTGAGGTACCCTTCGTTTTTAACTTCGATCTTTTTGCGGCCAAAAACTTTGGCCAGCCTTTCCATTTCTTCCTGCGTAACCGGTTTGTCAACCACTACAATGGCATTGTTGATATCGCCGCCTTTTATCAGGTTATGCTGTAACAACATTTCCAGCTCGTGCAGAAAGCAGAAGGTACGGCAGGGAGCTATTTCATCCTTAAACTCACGCATGGTTTTTAAACCTGCATGCTGGGTGCCCAACACCGGACTATTAAAATCAATGAGGGTTGTTATTTTATAATCTGTAGCAGGAAGGGCCGTCATTTCAACCCTTTTCTGTTCATCGTAAAGGGTAATGTTGGTATCGATGCTGTACCAGATCTTGGCAGCATCCTGCTCAAGCACGCCGGCCTCTTCAATGATCTCAACAAACGGGGCCGAGCTACCGTCGGCAATAGGAATTTCAGGGCCATTCAGCTCTATAAGGCAATTATCCACGCCCATACCCACCAGCGCCGCCAGAATATGTTCAACTGTAGACACCCTGGTATCGCCATCCTGCAGGGTCGTACCGCGGGATGTATCGGTAACCAGATCGCAATCAGCCTTCATCACAGGTTGACCGGGCAGGTCAATGCGTTGAAACTGAAAACCAAAACCGGGGTTAGCTGGCTTCAGGGTCATATCCACATTAATTCCTGTATGTAAACCGGTACCGGAGATACTTACAGCCGACTGCAGGGTATGTTGTTTATCGGGATTAAAATTGTTGTTCATTCCTGTTTTTTAATAAGAATGCGCAAAGATAGGGATTCCGTAAAGACGAAAAGGCGCTGAAAATGACGTACATATAAAACGGTGGTAAAATAGCGGTTCGCCCTGTGTATTTTGCATATAAATCCCGGGCGATTTTATGCCTGCGCGGAATATTTTAACCTGGTTATCATGGTTTTAATGAGGGCAGTCCCTGCGCCTGACGGGAAGGGCCGGCTACCAATTAAAAAAGGGGAGTTTCCCATTGGTTACAGGGACACCCGCCTTTAGAGCCTGTTTCAATAAAATGCTGTTATAAACCGGAAACTTTTTCGGTAAGCAATTGCTTTACCAGGCTTTCCAGCTCTTTAATTCTTTTTTCCAGATCGGGCAGTTTACGGCTAACCGCCTGGCTGCGTAAAGCGCTTGTATATTCAAACGCCGGGCTGCCGGTAACTGCGGCATTGGGCGTTTTTATCGATTTGCTTACACCGCTTTGCGCATTGATCTTACTGCCATCGGCAATTTGAATATGGCCAACGATGCCGGCCTGCCCGCCGATCATTACATTGTTACCGATCTTCGTGCTGCCGCTTACACCGGCCTGTGCTGCGATCACTGTATTGTTCCCTACCTCAACGTTATGCGCAACCTGTATCAGGTTATCGAGTTTGGCGCCCGATTTAATTACGGTAGAACCTATGGTTGCACGGTCGATGGTGGCATTGGCGCCGATCTCTACAAAATCTTCAACCACTACATTGCCAATTTGCGGAACTTTTTTGAAGCTGCCATCGGCCTGGGGGGCAAAGCCAAATCCATCGCTGCCGATAACAGTGCCTGCATGTATGGTTACATTTTTACCAATAAGGCAACCGTGGTAAATTTTTGCGCCGGGATGCACAATGGTATTGTCGCTGATCTTTACATTATCGCCAAGGAAAACGTTCGGAAATATTTTTACATTATTGCCCAGCTCAACGTTTTCGCCGAGGTAAGAAAATGCGCCGATATACACCTGCTGGCCCACTTTGGCCGATTTGCTGATATACGAAGGCTCCTGGATACCCGTCAGTTTCTGGGTAGCCATTTCCTGGTATTTGGTAAGTAATGTGGCAAAGGCTGAATAAGCGTCGGGCACCCGTATCAATGTTGCCTGCACCGGCTCTTTCAATTCCTGGGCGGCGTTGATGATAACCAGCGTTGCTTTAGTAGTGTACAGGTATTCCTCGTATTTGGGATTGGCAAGAAAAGAAAGCTGACCGGGCTGCGCTTCTTCAATTTTTCCAAATGAATGCACTGATGCCTCGGGGTTTCCTTCAACTGTGCCATTGATGATCATAGCTATTTGTGCGGCGGTAAATTGCATAGAATAGTCGTTAGGTCAAGTAAGTCAATTATATCAAATCGGTTATATAAACAATGTAATAGAACGTGTTAAAGCTATTGCATATTGAAAAAAGTATAATGTGTTTTGCGCGCTATAATAGGAAAGCCAAAATCACAAATTACAAATCACAAAATCCAAAGAAACCATCAAAAAGCAAATTGCAGAAACCAATGTTGTGTACTGTTTTGGGTCTTGCATTTTGGAATTTGATTTTTAGTATTTAAAATTTCTTAACATACCGGCTCTTTAACTGTTCAACAATTGTAGTAACAAATGTAATATTTTTTCACAGGGCTTGCTAATGCCTGATGTATCAAAGCATTATCAACTTTTGATATATCAGTCACCGTTCCGTTCTTGAACAAAATATTGATGCTTTCTACCGTGGGATTGTACGTGGTATTTTCCGCTTCCCCCGTAAAAATCAAATAGTCGCAATCCGCATCCTTTATCTTCAATTGCCGGCAAATGTTATTCCGTAGTGTATTAATCCAGTCCTGATCAAAGGGTTCGGCCTGCAATTTAACTTTTAGTAAACGGCGATCTATCAAACAACGGCACAACGTGCTCAATACGGCGTCGGGATGAAATATCCAGTTTTTTATGGCAGCCAAAACGTCAAAATCGTCGAGCTGGCAAAATTTATCGAGTTGTTGCTCAATAAATGCCGTATTGGTGGCGCTTTTCAAAAAGAAATCGAAAATGGGTGAGCCTGCCTGTACATCCTGCCCCTTTTGGATGAGTTCCTTTGCGCGCTGAACGATCTTTACCAGCGTTTTTTCGGCACCCAGTACGGTTTTGTGCAAATACACCTGCCAGTACATCAGCCGCCGGGCCACCAGGAATTTTTCAATGCTGTAAATTCCCTTTTCTTCCACCATCAGTTCGCCATTGTGCACCGTAAGCATTTTCAGGATGCGGTCGTAACCGATAACCCCTTCCGATACACCGGTAAAAAAGCTGTCGCGGGTAAGGTAATCCATCCGGTCAACATCGAGCTGACCGCTAATGAGTTGATGTAAAAATGGCTTGGTATAATTATTGGTAAAAATGTCGATGGCTTTATGGAGTTGTTCCTTCATTTGCTCGTTGAGCACGCGCATGATGAGGATGCTGATCGTTTCGTGATGGGTATTGCTGATCAGTATATTTTCAAGGGCATGGGAAAAAGGCCCATGGCCTATGTCGTGTAAAAGAATGGCTATTTTGGCAGCTGTTTCCTCTTCGGGGGTAACCTCCACCCCTTTACTTTTCAGTTCGGTTAGCGCATTGTACATAAGGTGATAGGCGCCCAGTGAGTGATGCAAACGGGTATGCACGGCGCCCGGGTAAACCAGGTGCGCAAACGCCATTTGGTGAATGCGTCGCAAACGCTGGTACCAGGGATGCGCTATAACCTGAAAAACGAGCGGATCATCGATGGTGATAAAACCATATACGGGGTCATTGATGATCTTTCTGATGCGGTTTGTCATTCGCTGCCTGCTGTTTTGTTAAAATTGCTGCCAAAAGCAGCGGGCAAAAGTACAAAGCCTCGGGGGATAAATTAAATTTGGTTAGATTGAGGTTTGAAGTTGACAGGTTGGTGGAGGAAGTTAACAGGTTGACAAGGAGTGCGAGCTTCGCGGGCAGGTTTTATAGCCGATTCACTATAGCCGAAAAAACGATTCCCAAAGTTCGGGAAACCCTTTCACGTTTGCCGTTTCACGATAACAGGGTGTTATCAACTTAACGCATAACTTAAAAAAACTTATCATTATAAATAACTATACATGCCATTAGGAAAGATACTCTGGGTTGATGATGAAATTGAAAGTTTACAATCTCAAATACTTTTTTTACAGAATAAAGGCTACGAAGTAACGGCACTTACCAACGGGTTCGATGCGGTGGATTTTGTAAGGGAAAATCCGCTCGATGTGGTGCTGCTCGATGAAACCATGCCCGGTATAACCGGACTGGAAACTCTCTCTAAAATAAAAGAGATCAATTCGCAGATCCCGGTGGTGATGATCACTAAAAATGAAACGGAAAACCTGATGGACGATGCCATCGGCAGCCAGATCACCGATTACCTCATAAAACCGGTAAACCCCAACCAGGTGCTGCTGAGCCTTAAAAAGATCATCGATAACAAACGCCTGGTGGGTGAAAAAACCACAATGGCCTATCAGCAGCAGTTCCGCAATTTGTTCATGGCGCTGAACAGCAATCCCGATTACAACGAGTGGATGGATATTTACAAAAAGCTGGTGTATTGGGAACTTGAAATGGAAAAAAGCGACAGCCCCGAAATGCAGGAGGTTTTTCAAACGCAGAAGAATGAGGCCAACACCGAATTCTTTAAGTTCGTTTCCAAAAACTACGCCCGCTGGGTAAATCCCAAAAGCGACGACGGTCCGGTAATGTCGCACAACCTCATCAAGTTTAAAGTGCTGCCCCATGTAGAAAAAGGAACGCCTACTTTTTTTATACTGATCGATAACCTGCGCTTTGATCAATGGCGGGCTATTCAACCCATCTTTGCCGAAAGTTTTCGCATACTGGAAGAAGACAGTTTTTA
>CBIHPC010000087.1:0-21058 GCA_966211305.1 uncultured Niastella sp. | reverse complement strand
AGGGTGATTATATTCAATGAAATGGTTGTGTAACACGACCTGACGGTTCCAATATAACAATAGCAGGGTGATCTTAATTCATCAGCGGGTAATAGTAAGTGATGAAGACCTGACGACAGCAGTTGATGATCTCCTTATCTTAACGAATGACGTCATTTCACCGGCTTCATCCCCACCTCCTTCAATTTGCCAATAATAAACGCCCCCACTTCCCTGCCCTGATCCTGCCCGTACTCAATAGCATCGCGGTAATGAATGCCGCCGTACAAACGGGAAACAGCCGCTTCGTCCGCCGCCTGCCGGAAAGAAGTAAACGTTCGGGCCGGGATCTCGAATATTTCTTCGGAATTATCTGAATAAGTGAATTTATCGCCCATCATATACGTAAGCACTTCAGCGGCGGCTGTCGATATCACGCTGTGCCCGCTGGTGTATTCGGGAAACGGCGGGGTTTGCAACAGGGGCTGCCATTTAATATTGATATACCTGTTGATATAGGTTTCGGGCCGGATGCGGTTCGAGCGGTACTTCTCATCCCAGCAACAGATAAACGCATCGTTGATGGTAATACCCGTAAGCATCTGCACGGTAACGGTAGCGTTAAAACTCAACTGCGCCTGCTGTGCTGCAATAGCCGCAATGTTCATCCAGTGCCCGCCCGGACTGATCTTTTTAAACCCGATCATCATATGCCCAGAGGTGGCTACCACAAACGGGTTGCAATCCCAGAACGAAGCAATGTTCAATTGCTCAGGAGTTGCTTTTACGGAAACCTCATATACTTCTTTGGCCAGTTTGTAAAATTCGCTGGTACTGTCTTTACTGAACTCCACCGGCGGCTTTGGCAAAAACTGGTTACACGAATCGATCACCAGCGGCCGTACCGTTTTCCAGTTAGGTTCTACAGCTTCCATATAGGCTGGCGGCGTGGGATACCAGTACCCGTCGCCCTTTACAGGGGTATACCGCAACTGCGCACTTAACTTACCGTAGCGGTCGGCTTTGGCATAGCCGGCCATCTTCGCGGCAATATAATTGGCAACGGCAACCGAACTATCGAGCATTGCACGCGGTACCCTGGCTTTAATTTGTTCTGCAATGAATTGTTCCTCTTCTTCCTGCAGGCGGTAACCCGACGGCAACATGAGCCTGCCCGTTTCCATAATACAATATATGGCCGCAATGCGCGCATCGTAACTGCCGCGTTTGGTGGCAATCACCGGCCGTTTATATTGTTTAAGTAAGTTATCCAAAGTGGCGAGTGAAGCATCGTTTTGCGAAATGATCTCATAGGCGCCCAGCATACAATAGGCATAGTACCGTGCCGCCGCAGGCGGGTTCACCACATCGTGCATCATTATTTTCGATAAAGAAAAAACGGCGGGTTGCAGATAACGGGTAAACGCCGCTTCACTTTTCTGTATCACTCTTGTTTTAACAGCCCTTGTTTGAGCGCCGGCCATTTGTTGACCCAACAACAGTACAACCAGTAACATACATTTTCCAATACTTTGTATGCAGGTAATGGAAAATGTACCGGCGTCCGTTTCCAGACGCCGGTTTGACATATCAAACAAACGAAGGGACTCTTTAAGCATATTACTGTACTTTATAAAATTCCATGGCTTCATTGCAGATACCTGCAATAATATATTTTGTGTTATTTGCTTTTATTTCCACAGCGGCTTTTACATCACCTTTTATATTCAACCCCGAATTGGGCTGACCAACATAATTAAACCCACCTTTTCCATCACCGTTTAACAAACAGCCGTAACTTGAATTTATGCAACCGATCTTCAACCGGTTATCGGAATGATTTCCCAACAGCAACAGGTCTTTCTTTCCGTCGCCGTTAAAATCATCGGAAAGAATACTGGTGACTACCGAAAACTGCGCCTGCATGGGTAATTCAACAGGATGCATTTTTCCATTCCTGTTCAAAAAAGCAAGGGTACGGGTTTCGGTTACAGTTAACCGGTTTGCCTTTTCCAGTTCCTCCTTTGAAAAAATATCGTTGAGGGTAGCCTGCGAGTAAGCTGCATATGAAGTGAACCGTTTGCGCATGGGGTAGATCTGCTCATTCAATTCATCGCGGCTTACAAAGGGATAACTTACGCCCTGAATGTAAAAATTAAAAAAGGGATCAACGGAACCATTGCTGTCGAAATCGGCATACACCAGCTCACCCGGTTCCTTATCCGATACTTTTATACAGGTGTTCAAACCCATGTTCCCGGCAATGATATCTTCATTGCCATCTCCGTCAATATCGGTCACATGCAGGGTAAACCAAAAACCGTTGGCATTCTTATTGAACCAGGCGCTTGTTTTATCTACAAACCCGTTGGCCGTATTCATAAACACGGTCACCGGCATAAACTCGCCGCAAAGCACCAGGTCTTTCCGGCCGTCTTTATCCAAATCGGCCCATTGCGCATCGGTTACCATACCTGCCTGTGTAAAAGGAACGGTTGCGGTATTGAATTTCCCTTTGCCATCATTTACCAGCAGGAAAGAGGTTGGCGTCAGTGGATAGTACCCGGGTATAATGCGGCCACCAACGAACAGGTCGATATCGCCGTCGCCGTCATAATCGCAGGGCCGAACGCATGATTTGCTGTTAGCGCTCAGGTTAGGCAGCGCATCCTTCGCGGGTTTGAATTGCCCGCGGCCGTCATTCAGGTATAATTCGTCCTGCAGGGCGCGGGAACCGGGTTCAAACAGCGAATAACCGCCTTTGGCAACATACAGGTCCTGATCACCATCGCCGTCTGCATCAACAAATGCAGCAGCTGCAATACAGGATGTATTTTCATCCCCGATAACATTGGGCTCTTCATAAAAATGCCCCTTCGTATTCTGAATATAAATTTTGGCAGGTTTGTTTTTATCGCCGCTTACAAACAGGTCTTCCCGCCCGTCTTTATTCACATCGCCTTTTGCTATCACCGGGCCCGTTTTGCTATACATGAACAACATCAGCAACTGGCGTTTGAAATCGTTTTCGCTGAGGTCGGTATGTTTATAGGTAAATAATTTATCGGCCGGCGCAAAAACGGTCTTTGCATAAACCGGTTTTTCTTCTAAAATTGGTTGGGACGGTTGTTCGTATTCAACCGTAATTTCTTTATTGGCGGTTACGTTTGTAAGCATTTGCACCGTACGGTCGGGCCAAACGATCTTTATTGAATCGATGGTACCGGCGCTGTCAATGCCAAAATGCTGGCGGGTGGGCACACAGGAAAGATATCCCCGCGCCGGATTTACCTCTGCATATTGTACCGTTTTGTTTTGATACAGATAAAGCCTGGCGCCAATGGCAAACCAGTTGGGCTTTTTGTAATGCAACGTAAGGGAAAGATAGCCGGCCTTCGTGTTATCACGTGCGGTATTCCGGTACACAAACGCATGTTCATTGATATTATTTATCACAAGGTCAAGGTCACCATCGTTATCCAGGTCTGCATATACCGCGCCGGATGAGATGGCCGGCTTATCCATTCCCCATTGTTTCTGCTGGTTGGTAAAGGTGCAGTTATGATTGTTTCTGAAGATATAATTGGGCAACGTTGTTGAGGGCATAACCCGTATGAGGTCCATCAGCAGAACCGGTTCACGGTCCATTGCCTTTTTTACCTTGTAATCGCCCCAGTAACGCAGAAAATCTTTGTTGGTGTAATCGCGTAAATAACCGTTGGTGACAAAAAGATCTTTATAACCGTCGTTGTCATAATCAGCCAGTAACGGGCACCAGCTCCAATCGGTATTCGATATGCCGGCCAGCTGGCCAATTTCGCTAAAGGAAGGGGTACCCTCCCAACCTCCTCCGGTGGGGGCTGGGGGGAGGCTCCCATTATTCAAATGCAGCATATTGCGCATATACTGCGGATTGAGCCCCTGGTTTACCATAAGGGCAAACGACTCATAATTCTCCTGCAGCTGTAATAATTTTTGCCGCCGGTTATCTTCGGGCAGCATATCGAGTGTAATGATGTCGGGCAATGCATCGTTGTTGAAATCGGCAATATCCACGCCCATTGAAAACTGCGACAGGTAACGCAGGCTTTTATCGGCATTGTTGGTGAATGTTCCGTTGCCATTGTTGATGTACATGTAATCGGGTTCGTTGTAATCGTTGGTAACATACACATCCTGCCAGCCGTCTTTGTTGATATCGGCAACGGCAATACCTAAACCAAAGGTTAACGGGTTTTGCCTGATACCTGCTTTTTTAGAAACATCGACAAAATGATTGTTCCGGTTTTCATACAGTTTGTTACCAGCCAGTTCATCTACTTCATCGCGGTGCCGGGCCAGTTCCATATTATCGATCTTCTTTGTACTATGGTTCAGTAAGAACAGATCGAGGTCGCCATCGTTGTCATAATCGAAAAAGGCGGCCTGCGTGCCATAACTTTTATCATCGACACCATAAACTGCCGCTTCCTCCTTGAATTTACCATTGCCCTGGTTAATGAACAACTGGTTGCGCCGCATATCGTCGCTCACTTTGCCCGAATAACAAACATAAATATCCAGCCAGCCATCGCCATTTACATCGGCCATGGTCACTCCTGTCTTCCAGCCACCGGGTCTTCCTGCCAGTTCTTTTGCTGCGTCTTTTGTAATATCCTTAAACTGCAGTTTACCACTGTTGAGGTACAATTTATTCTCGCCCATGTTCGATACGAGAAAAATATCTTCGAGCCCGTCATTGTTGATATCGCCTACTGCTACCCCACCGCCATTATAGAAATATTCGTACGCCAGCACGTTCATGTTCTCTGTTTCGCTGATGCGGTTTATAAACTGAATGTTGGTTTGTTTGGGGTTCAGGAGCTCAAACAATGGCTGCGACTGCGTTGCTGTAATACCAATACTATTAAGCAACACCGTTATAATTAGTATTCTTATCATATAACCATCAGTTTGTAGTTTGTGGTTTATGGTTTGTGGCTCTTTAGGTCGAAAATCCTGAGTAATAATTGCACAGCCCGAAATGTCAGCCAGCAAAAAATAATAATCAGAGGTTCCAACGTTCAGCAACCACAAACCACAAACAACAAACCATAAACGTTATTTGTCCCACCAAACTCTCGACTGCCAGGCATCTCCTGCTGTGAGGCTGCTTACTGCCGATCTGTAATTATTCGGGTTGGCCGTTGATTCGGTTGTTGGATATAATTGTCTTCTCGGAATAACACCACCTGAAAAATTACCGGGATAAACAACCGGGGTCAGCACGGGATAACCCGATCTTCTCCAGTTGTTCCAGGCTTCTACAAAGTTCATCAATATACCGGTTGTGGCCCAGTATTGTTCATTGATCATCTTTAATGAGGCGTCGGTAGAGGACACGTTCAATGGATTTGCGGCCGCATAGGCATTAGCTGTTACAGCAGATATAGTGGTAGCGCTGCCGAAAGCCGATAAGGATTGTAATGCAGCCGATACACCATTCGCATAATGCTGTACAGCGGTAGTGGCGCCCACATTCCAGCCTCTTACTTTTGCTTCGGCCAGCAATAATTCCGACTCGGCATATGTTAACACAAACTGCGGACTGTTCAAATCGGTATAAATTAAATTACGTGGCCGTGAATATAGTCCAATGGGATCATTACCGGATGCACCGGGGTAACCAGGTGCATTGGATATATCCGTTGCGCCGCCATTGAGATCCCAGCCATTGGGCAATCCACGCTGGTTGGCGAAAGCATTATTACCTGTCAATGTTGGGTCCTGTGCGGCGGTGAGCCCGGCCGGGGGTATTTCGGCAATGGCGCTAACACGCGGATCGTTGGTAGCCTTCAGAAAATCTATCAACGTTTTGCTCCATTTAACCTGGTAAAAGTCGGCTGCCGTGGCCAGTGCCCGTGAATTTTCACTCCGGTAACCATTGGTATTATCCCCTCTTATATAGGCATCTTCCGAAACGGATGACAAAGTACCTCCGGCTGCGGCTTTCTCTGCATATTGTTGTGCTTTGGCCAGATCGGCTTTTGTAAGCCGCATAGCAATACGCAGCATTAATGAATAGCCGAACTTTTTCCATAAGGCTACATCGCCGTCATACGGGAACAGGTCGGCCCCCGGCTTTTCTTTCGATACGTCGAAAGCCGACAAAGCAGCATCCAGCTCGCTCAACATGGAGCTATAAACATCCTGTTGTTTATCATAAATTGGCTGTGTAACACCTGTTGCAGCCTGTAATGCCTGGGAATAAGGGATATCGCCATACAGATCGGTAACGTAGTGCATAGCGAGTACCTTCATCACTGTAGCAGCGCTCACTACATTCACTTTATCGGCGTTGCTTCCGTAATTCTTTATGATCTCCTGCGACAAGCGGGCGCTTCTGTACCCAAGATCGAACCCACGGCCCGAATAATCGTTGGTATTGCCCGATGGCACATATTTATCCATATTACTGTAATAATTGGCGGCGCCCGATGTGGTGGATGCAAATATCTGCGCCCAGCCGCTCTGGAACAAAATGGCACCGTTATAACCCGTTATGCCATCGATATATTGCCGTTGGCTGCCCGATAAAAAATAATCGGAATTAAAATTTGATGGCGCTACCTGGTTGGGATCGGTATTGATGCTTTCAAAATCTTTTGTACAACCCGCCAGAACAAATACGGCCAACCATATATAGAGAAATGAACGTTTCATTTGGGAAATTTTAATGTTTAAATAATAGCTCTTCTACCGGCTTATTACTTTTTAAATTTCAAATTCAGGTTAACACCATAAGTTCGGGTTGAAGGCAAACTGGTACCTTCAATACCATAATAGTTAATATTGGAACCAAATTGCGATTCCGGATCGATGTTATCGCTTTTCTTCATGATGGTCCACAAATTGCGCGCTACAAATGAAATCTGAGCCGATCTGAATAACACTGACTTGCTTACGATCTCCGTTGGTATGGTATAACTTAATTGTACCTGGCGTAGTTTAATGAAATCACCATCGAGCACGTGGATCGAGGTTACGTTTTGCGCCAATGCGCGGTAGTATCCCTGTGCATCGGCCTGTACCGTATTGGTGGCGCCGCTTTCCGTTACTCCTTTGGTGATACCCTCGCGGCCTTCGAGCGTGTTTTTGTGCAGGCCACGGAGAGTAGCATAATAGTTGGTGGCGCTGAGTATTTTGTTACCGTAGTTAAAGTCAATGAGAAAAGCAAGGGAAAGCCCTTTATATGTAAACTCATTGTTCAAACCGCCATATACCTTCGGCAGCACGCTACCCCAGGCAATCAGGCTGTCGCCACGCAACGGATAACCCGAGGCATCAACCACCATTTCACCTTTTGAATCACGTTTGTAATCGTAAGCCAGGATCTGCGGGCCCGAAAATCCTTCAACATAGGCGGTTATGGCATTACCCAGCGTTCCCCTGTTTTGTCCCAGGTTTACATTGTTACCTGCTGCATCCGTTCTCAACACTTTGTTGTTAACTGTAGTTACGTTCAGCGAAGCATTCCAGGTAAAGTCTTTTGTTTTAACCGGTACGCCGCTGACCATTACCTCCAACCCCCGGTTTTGGGTTTGGCCATTGGGAATATACCCATTGGTATAGCCGGTAGCTATACTAAAGGTAGCCCTCATGATCTCGTCCCTCGTTTTCTTGGTGAAGTAGGCAACGTCTACATTCAACCTGCTTCCCAGCATTCTCAATTCGGTGCCTATTTCAAACTCGGTAACTGTAAACGGTTTTAACAAACCGCTTGGCAGCGATGTATTGAACTGACCGATGGGGGTTCCACTGAAATTATTTCCCAATGAATAATACACATTGGTTTCATATGGCGTGGTAAGTTCATTACTTGTAACCGCATAGGAAGCTCTGAGTTTACCAAAGTCAAGATTATTGATATTGGTAAGTTCTGAAAAGATCAGGCTGGCAGAAACGGAAGGAACGAAAACGGAGTTGTTGTTTGTGGGCAGGGTTGAATAAGCATCGTACCGGCCAGTTGTACCTAATGTAAGGAAGTTTTTCCAGGTAAAGTCAACGGTATAATAAGCGGAATTAACCTGCGATTTATTGAAATCATAATCACGGTTAAAGTTCTGCACATTATTAAAGCTGTATTGATATGGCAGAATGAACGGCCCGCCGCCGATCTTTATTCTTTCATCCTGATTCTTACGGAGGTTGGCGCCAATGGCCGCATCGAAACTGAGGTCTTCGGTGATCTTGTGTGTTGCACCGATCAATCCGTCTACGTTCAGCTCATAACGTTCCCACGACTGCAGGTCCTGTAAATTACCAGCCCTGTTTGTGGTATATGCCGTACCCCAGGGCTCCACTTTAAACAGCCGGTCGTGAATGATATCGTAGCCAAGGCGGGCCTGTGCATATAACCATTTGGTAAACTGGTACCGCGCAGCTGTAGATGTAATGAACCGCTTACGGTCAACATTGTTCACATACTGGTTCACTACAAACCAGGGATTGGTCACATATTCATCATCACTAAATTGTATTTCGTAACCGGTAGTTGGGTTATAACCCGGTTTAAGGATGTTCTGGTCGATATTGGTGGCCAGAAACAAACCATTGTTGGGGTTCATAGGGCCATCGCTCAACTGCGGCCGGTTCTTCGATTTCTCATCAATATAATTGGCCATTATTTTTACCGACAGCTTACTGGTGATGTTCTGATCTATGTTCAGGTTCACGGTCTTTCTGTCGAGCCCGCTGTTACGAACGATCGACTCATTGCTCAGGTTCGATAGTGATAAACGGAACGAACCGCTTTCACCACCTTTTGATACAGCAACGGTATTGGTAAAAGACGGGCCACTGCGATAAAAGTTCTTTAAGTTGTTTTTTTGAGCAGAATAGGCATAAGTATTACCATCGAACTGAATAACCTGCGATCCATCGAGTTTGGCGCCCCAGCTCATTCTGCCAGATGCCTGGGCGGCAGCGGCCGTAGCGGGTTTTATACCTCCAACGCCCTGCCCGTATTCATATTGAAAATCGGTGAAGTCAATGGCTTTGTCAACCATATAGTTCATATTATAATCCACTGAAAAATCACCGCGTTTGCCCGATTTGGTAGTAATAAGGATCACGCCATTAGTAGCTCTCGATCCGTAGAGTGCTGAAGCGGCCTGACCTTTCAATACGGTCATGGTTTCAATATCATCGGGATTGATGTTACCGATACCATCGCCGTTATCGGAACCGCCCCACTCACCTGAGCTGCCTCTTTGCGTATTGTCCATCGGCACGCCATTGATAACAAACAAAGGAGAACCGGGATTATTCATACTTGGTAAACCGCGTAATAAAAGCTTCACGGTTCCGCCGGGACCACCATTGGTACCGGATACCTTTAAACCGGCAACGCGGCCGCTTAATGAATTGGCTACATTGGTTTCCCTTGCCTGGTTCATCTGGTCACCTACAACGGTCGACACAGAGTAACCCACTTTTCTGGCTTCTTTCGAAATACCTAACGCTGTTACTACAACTTCACCCAGTTGTTCTCCTGATTCCGCCATGGTAAATGCAACGTCGCTTTGATCGGCTGCTACATCAACGGTTGTTTCACCGTAACCTACCGATGTTGCCACAAGTTGTATATTACCAGTTGGGACCTGTAAACTAAAAGCACCGTTGATGTCGCTAACGGTTTGATTGGGTTTTCCTTTTACTTTAATTGTAACGGCGGGAATTCCGGTGCCGGCCTTGTCTTTGACAGACCCGGATATTTGTCGTGTTTGGGCCAGTACTGCCGAATGCAGTAATAAAAATGCAATTAGCAGGCGAACATGTCTCATTTAGCATTTGGTTTTATGATGAATAAATAACTCCCATAAGAAGATTGGATACAAAATGACATAGAATGGACAGGCGGTCATTTTCAGACTGCTAATCATTTTGCAATGCTCCCTTATGGTGTTAAAGCCCTCTCAGTTAAGGGGTCGGTGAAGTGTTGAGTTTTCTGTTTTTTGTTTTGGTTATACTTTGGCTTAACAGAAGGCCACAAGCCAGGGCACAAGGCACAAAGTCAAGGCGCAAGGCTTTCGTTACAAAGGAGTAAGGTTTCTATAACTAAGTGTAAGCAAATACCATTTTGTAATAAAGATTTAACAACTCTTTTTTAAGAGGCAATCATTTGCATAAAATTGATGCAGACAAATAAAAAAAAATTAAAAACAATGATTACAATCATAAAATCGCTAAGCACTATAGAATAGAATATTACCGTTACTTACGGATGGGGATTGTATTGCCACAGGTGAATGGGAGACGTGAATCGTGAGATGAATCGTGAATCGTGAATGGCCTCGTGAAACGGCAAACGTGAAAGGGATCGCTATAATTCAGAAATAATTATAACTATGCGCCGCCCGAAATTCAAGCCGATTGCCGTTTATGGCAACTGTAACCAGGCCAGATTGAAACGATAATATAAGTTACTGCTTACAAGGTGTATAACATTATCCGGCGTTTGGGTGGCAGCCAGGTAACCTTTTGGTTCGGCATGCGCCGAATCCATGGTGAACACACCGGTCCATGCACCACCGTTGAGCTGCCTGATGGTTCCATCGGTCAACAACTTTTTAACCGGCCAGGTTTTTCCCTCGTCGAATGAAAGAGCGGCATACATTCCATATCCTTTAAATACTTCGCCATCAGGTTTGGTGAAATCCATGCCTTCGACATTTGATTTACCCGGACTATGTGTAAAAGAGACCAGTAACAGCGGGCCTTCATTCAGGCGGCGCAACACCAGCCGTTGTCCGCTGCTTATAGGTGGGAATACAGAAGGAGCATATTGCCAGGTAGCGCCAAAATCGGCGGAGATGCTTACCGGCATTCTTTCGGTCGCACTATCAACTTTAATATTATCATTACGGCCCAGTGCCAGCAAACGGCCATCTTTCAACTGCACCACACCGGCATGAATACCCGCAATCAGTCCACCCGTTGCACCATTCTTAAACAATGGTGTTACAGGCAGCGTATAGGGTGTTGACCAATGCGCGCCTTTGTCTTTACTGATGTGCATGGCTGTGCCACCTCTTGAACTGGGATCGGCATCGCACAACTGCACCAGCCAGCCTTCCTTTGTAATCAATGAACCGGCAATCACCTGGTGGCGTTTTGCATGCTCCGGTGCAATAAACACCGGTTTCGACCAGCTGGCGCCGTTATTGGTACTTTTGCGCATCACCATCGCCAGGTTCTGCCAGTCGCCTGCCGCTTCGAGACCGTTTATATGATACAAGGTTCCTTTTTGATCGTATAATAAAGAAGTGCCGGTGGTATTTCTATCCGGTACACAAAAGAACATCGATGCGGTATCCCATTTATTATGACCGGCGCGTAACCGGCTTGCCAGGATCACCATTTCACGGCCCGACTCGGCATTGGTGCTGAACCAGGCTGTAAGCAGATCGCCATTGGGGCACCAGGTAATGGCCGGACAATGGTTATGTTTATAGAACGGAGTACCTGAACTGTTGTCGGGCTTCAATACGTATTCAATAGGAGCGTCAAAAAAAGGTGCTGTTATTTTATTCCAGCTGAACTTTTGTTGTGAAACCTGCATGGTATGAGCGGCCGGAAGTTCTGCCGGTATCGCTTTGGTACGGGGCATGGGCGCCTGTACAATTCTGAAACCGGTAAGCCAGTGTTTGTCTTCAGGCAACATCCCCTGCCTGTTGGCCGAGCGCAGGAAACGCACGGGTGTATTATGACTGCCGCCTCTTGTTACCCGGCTCATGCCCGACTGCCGGCCAACGGGATCGGTTTGCGCGCCGCCAGTGTAAGCACCATACCAGTCGTAACACCACTCTTCCACATTGCCATGCATATCATATAATCCAAATGCATTAGGCTCAGCTTGTGCTACCTGCAAAGAAACCGGCACCGGTGTGCGGTTCGTATGTTGTAATTTCTGCATGGCCGGTGGCAATTCATTACCCGTATTGTAATCGGTGGTAGTGCCTGCACGGCAGGCATACTCCCACTCCGCTTCTGTAGGCAGCCGGTAAGGTTTTCCTTCCTTACGCGATAACCAGGCGCAAAAAGCGACAGCTTCTTCATAACTGACAAATACCACCGCTTCATCATCTTTTAAAGAGAATCCGTTTTTGCCACGCAGCCTGCTATGCCCCGGATCAAACGCTTCATATTGTTTATTGGTGATTTCGGTGGCCGACATTTTGAAACCTTTTGAGATGGTTACCTCATGCTCCGGGCTTTCATCGGCATCCTCTTTTCCCCGGTTCGATCCCATGGTAAACGTGCCGGCCTTTACCTCAACCAACTGCACCCCAATGGAGTTCTTTTGTTGGGCCATGCTTTGTAAACCGGTTTGCATCAGAAAGTAACATATAATAATGAGCCGGGGATAATTCATACAGAAACAGATGCTTTAATGTACTTAAAGGTTGTAAAATAACGAATATCTCTATAAATAGAAAGGTGGGCCCCTTTGACAGGGAACCCACCTGAATATCGTTTATTTAAATTCGTTTACTGCACTTTTATTTCCTGGGGCCGCACATTCTGGCCTTCCACTATAACCAAAGGTGTGGCAGAAGATTCATAGTCAACGGTGATCTTTTTCTCACCACCGGGCACTATAGAAAAATAGTTGTCGCTGTAAAACACCGGTAAGATCCGTTCTTTTTTATTGGCGTCTACCAGCGTAACCCGGTTAAAAAATGCCACGGTATTGGTTGGCGGGTTCGTCAGCGTTACCTCAATTTTGCCCTTACCCAACTGTTTGGCATTTGTTTTTAATAGCGCAGGCGCCAGTGCTTCCACACCGGTGTAGTTACCGATCTCATCGGGGTACCAGTAGAAATTATCACTGATCACCTGTTTCTTCTCATCGAGCAACTGCAGCGAAAGGAAAACACCTTTTTCTTTCGACAGGTTCGTCATTAACTCCTTTACTGACAGAATACGTTTTGCAGAAGCGGGTTCCACATAAGTGAACACCTGCGTTACAAAACTGTCTTTTCCGTGCATATCGTAAAAGCGCACAGACAACATCATGTTGCGTTGCTCTTCGAAGGTGTTGTTTACGATGGTAACCATGCCATCGATGGGGTTGTACATGACATGCAGGGGCTCGCTGCCTTTACGCAAGCCAAACAAACAGGCATTGGGGTCGAGATAATAATCATACATCTGTCCGCGCATTGCCGTCCATGGATTTTGGGTTTTCCAGATAATGAAACCGGTATACCAGTCCCACATGCGGTTACTGAACCCTTCCGACAGGGCGCGGTACTGGTCATAATTTACCAGCTGCGCTTTTCTGGTCCAGTCGGCAATATCGAACAACCTGCCATACGGAGCAATGAACTGATCGTACCCGATGTATTTATGATACTCCCAAACGGAATCTACTTTTTTGGGCGTATGCGTCGGGAACTGCATATTGGCCGGTGGTATAAAGCGCTGCAATGAAACGTAATCGCCTACACCCACAGACCCTACTTCCGAATTGAAGGGGAATGTACGGTGTTCCCAAAAGTGGTTCACAGGTTGTATGGTATATGGCCCGTCGCCGTTTCCACCCAGCGAATTGTACGACATGTCATCGCTGTTTGAATAATCGACGAACCAGCGCGTGCCATCCAATGCCGGTAAAATTGAATCTCTCATTGGCACCAGGATATCCTCGGGGGGCGTGATCTCATTACCACCGCACCACATGGCCAGTGAGGGATGATTGCGTACCATTTTTACCTGGTCGGCAACCGAAATCAAAAACAGGTTGTGATCATTGGGATATTTCCTGCGGGTCCATTGATCTTCCGATTTCATGGGATCAACCCACCGGCCGTTGCAATCGCCCGACATCCAGAAATCCTGCATTACCAACATGCCGTATTTATCACAGGCATTGAAGAATTCAGGGCGTTCTATCAGCGCTCCGCCCCATACGCGAATGAGGTTCAGGTTCATGTCGCGATGATAACGGATCTCGGCGTCATAGCGTTTATCGGTAAAACGCAACATGGCGTCGGAGATGATCCAGTTACCGCCTTTGATAAATATTTTTTGTCCGTTCACCGCCACCTGTTTGCTGCGGGTGATGGCATTCCAGCTTGTTTGAATTTCACGTACACCGGTGCTTACCGTTTCTTCATCGGAAACGGCGCCATTTTCAATGAACTGAAATTTAACTGTATACAAATGCTGCGGGCCATAACCAGCGGGCCACCACAATTTCGGATTGTTGAGCTGAAACACCGGCAGTGTTACTTCTTTTACTTCACCGGGCCCGATGGAAACGTTTTGTTTAACCGTTTGTCCATCGATGTGGTATTGCAGCACGCCTTCTTTCATTTTATCTGAAGCGTTTTCGAGTTCGGCGCTTGCCAGTATTTGCGCGGGTTGCTGTGGGCCTTCAGGTTTACGAACGCCGGGCACCTGTGTTACAAGATGCGGGTTCTTTATATTTACGGCACCTGTTCTTTCGATGTACACTTTGTCCCAGATGCCGGTATTGCGATCACGCATCGGTTGAATCCAGTCCCATCCCGCTACATACTGATGCGAAACATTGCGGGCAATGGTGCCATCACCACCTTGTCCGCCATTGGGATTACCAACCGGATCGATGGGATACACGATCACTGCCAGCCGGTTGTTGCCATTGCTGTTCAGCAAGCGGGTAATATTATAGTTTTGCCGCAGGAACATGCCGTAGTGCCGACTGGCATTCACCTTTTTTCCATTGAGAAATATATCGCAGCTGTAGTTTACCCCTCTGAACTGCAACCATACCTGCTCGTTGCCCTGCGGCGCTTTTTCGGTAAAGTCTTTTACAAACCAGTACGTATAATGATCGCGGCCGGTTTTATAGATATCGGGGATCTTTTCATTGTTCATGCCGTAAAAAGGATCGGGTACTTTTTTATTGTCGAGCAATGAAGTTAGCACGGTACCGGGAACCGTTGCGGGCATCCATCCTTTTACAGACCATGATGCTACGGAAATTTTATCGCCGGTTGTTTTCACCGATCCCATGGCGGCACACACCCAGCCGCTGTTCAATTCATAGCGGTTCTGGCCTACAGCTACATGCCCCAGTAACAGGAGTAGCCAGGTTAATCTTTTCATATCATTGTTTCTTTATTGGTTATAGCTATGTGAAGTAAGAGGTAAGAAATGCGCGATCTCGTACCTCCTGCTTCTTACTTCCTATTTCTTACTTCGGCTTTTATCGTAGCAACTATCTTTTTATCAGCCGAATTGCCGCCGGCAAAAATAGTATAGTTACCGGGATACAGTTTCCAGCTTCGGGTAGCGAGGTCCCATTTCTGCAACTCTGCAGCGGGAATGCTCAATTGCACAATCGCTTCACCACCGGCCTTTACATGTACGCGTTTAAATGCTTTCAATTCTTTCAGCGGCATTCTTTCTACCTGCGGGTATTCAACGTATACCTGTACCACTTCATCTCCATCACGGCTGCCGGTGTTCTTTACTTTTATTGAAAAGGTAAGACTGTCTTTTGCGGTTCGAATGTTAGCCGGCATCTTTTGCCATTCATACGCAAATGAAGTATAGCTCAATCCATACCCGAACGGATACTGCACTTTGCCATTGAAGTAACGATAGGTACGGCCCTTCATGGCGTAATTGTCGTACGCCGGTACATCGGCAAACGACTGGTAAAATGTTACCGGTAACCGGCCCGCCGGTGATACTTTACCAAACAGGATATCGGCCAGAGCATTACCACCCTGTTCGCCCGGGTACCAGGCAAGAATAATGGCATCGGCATATGGTTCTATGGCTGAAATATCAACAGCGCTGCCTGCCGTAACTACGGCAACAACCGGGGTCTTTGTTTTTTTCCTGAGCTCCCTCATAAAAGCAATGTGTGCAGCAGGCAGGTTCATGTCGGGTTTGTCGCCGCCATTTGCTGCCAGAAATGCATCGCCTTCCTCACCTTCATATACCGGTGTTAACCCGATAACCGCTACCGTAATATCTGCATTGCCGGCCGCCCAGATACCGCCAAAATGAACGGTATCGGTATAATCGCAGCCGAGGTCATATTCAACGCGGGTGCCTGCATCAACGGCATTGGTAATGCCTTCGAGAAAACTTACCGCACGACCGCTTACGCCATGATAATTGCCCAGCAATGCATCCATGGATGCGGAGTTGGAACCAACCACCATGATGGCCGGATAATTCTTTTTATCGAGCGGCAGTAACTGTTTATCGTTCTTTAACAACACCATGCTTTGTTGCGCCATTGTACGGGCAAGTGCGGCATGCCCGGCATTGGCCACACTGTCGGCCCCGTAACTACTGAATGGGTTGGCGGTTGCCGCATCAAAGAAACCCAGTTTTACCTGGGTGCACAAAATATGCGCAAGCGCGCTGTCCACTTCCTTTTCAGTCAGCAGCTTTTGCTCTATCGCTTTCATTACATCGTTTTGCAACACGTTGGAGCAGTCGAGACTTACACCGGCCCTGATGGCCGCGGCCGCCACTTCAACTCCGGATGGCATTACTTTATGCCGCATGAAGATATCGTCCAGTGCACCGCAATCGGTGACCACATGCCCCTTGAACTTCCATTCCTTTCGCAGGATCTGTTGTAATAAGATATTACCGGTGCAACAGGGCTGGTCGTTCAACCGGTTGTAACCGCACATCACCGATTCCACACCGGCATCAACCAATGATTTGAACGCATACAAATAGGTTTCGCGCAGGTCTTTTTCATCAACCACTGCATTGAAGGTATGCCGGCCCGCTTCGGGACCGCTGTGTACGGCAAAGTGTTTGGCACAGGCCGAGGTCTTTAAATATTTGCTGTCGGTCCCCTGTAACCCTTTTACGAAGGCAGTTCCCATATTCGCCGTCAGGAAAGGATCTTCGCCATAGGTTTCCTGTCCGCGTCCCCAGCGGGGATCACGGAAGATATTGATATTGGGCGACCAGAAGGTAAGCCCCATATACTGCAGTCTTCTGTTCTGCGCCAGCGATAAATTGTATTTGGCGCGGGCTTCTGTAGAAATAACCGTAGCGGCCTCATGCATGAGATCGTTGTTAAAAGAGGCTGCCATGCCAATTGCCTGCGGGAATACGGTGGCCACCCCAGCCCTTGCAACACCATGCAGCGCCTCGTTCCACCAGTTATAAGCAGGTATACCCAGCCGTTGTACTTCCTTACTGCGATAACCCAGCAGGGAGATCTTCTCTTCCAGCGTCAACTGATGCAGCAGGTCGTTCACCCGCGCATCCAGTGGTTGCTGTGCGTTGCGAAATAAAGCAGTATTGTTTTGGGCCTGCGTTGTTAATGCAACGCAGAGGACAAATGAGAACTGAAGAATTTTATTCATGATCTGTGAAGAATTATAATTTGACACACAAATAATTTATGGTTTCGCTTTTCAGCCCCGGTAACCGGCTCCCGGAAACCGGCGCCTGACACTTTCTCTCTATTCTCCCTTCAATTCGGTCAGTACCGGCTTCATTACTGTAGGTATTACCGGCTTCACCCCATCATTCAACTGCTCAAATACCACGATCTGATTTATACCTTTCTTCAACCAGCAACCCGGTAAATATAACGTTTGCTGCGGTCCTACCTGCCAGTACCGGCCCAGGTTGATGCCATTTACAAATACGATCCCTTTGCCCCAGCTATGCATATCGAGGAATACATCGCCGGGGTTGGTTACATTGAACGTACCGCTGTAAATAGCGGCCTTCCCTTCTTTTTGTTTGCCTGTACCAACAACCGGCGCTTTATCGAATGGAAGTTTGTACATATTCCAGCCGCCGGTGATCTCCATATCATTGATGAGCACCGGAGAAATAATGCCTTTGTTGTTATGCACTATCTCACTGCCATAATTGATCCGGCCCATATTCTCAACCAGGATCTCGAGCGTACCGTTAAAAGGAATATCTATTGCAGCTGTATACTCTTTATTCACCCGATTTAAGACCGCCACTTTCTTTCCGTCAACATATACTACAGCATAATCACGCAATCCTTTTACCTGAAGGGTACCCTGTGCAGGTTGGGTAAAACGTTTACTGTACAATACGTACCCATGCCCCTGGTTCAGCGCTTCAAAAGATAATGGAGTATCGGCCACTACCGGTTGTACTGTTTTTTTAAGATCAAACAGGTCAATCGATCTGTTCAGCTGAATGTCAGGCAGTGTGATCACGGGGATCTTTGCAGGTATTTCCGGTACAGTATATTTTGCATATTGTTTTATCAGATCACGCACGGCAAGATATTTGGGTGTGGCCCAGCCTGCTTCGGATACAGGCGCATCATAATCGTAGCTGGTAAGATCGGGTTGAATATCGTGATCATTATTGTAATTGGCGCCGGATGTAAATCCGAAATTGGTGCCGCCATGTACCATATAAACATTAAAGTGCACGCCGTTCCTGAGGTATTTCTCTATTTGCTGCGCAACCTGCTGCACACCGATATTGGGAAACGGTTCGGCCCAGTGGTGTAACCAGCCGGGATAATATTCCGCCACCATATACGGGCCTTCGTTATTATGGTATTTATTCACTGCTTTTTTCAGGTTCTCTACATTGTCTTCGCCATTGGCAGTTGGTAATATACCGGGTATAGAACCGCCTTCAAACAACCAGCTTCCATCTGAAGTGAAGAATGGCCCCGTTAACCCTGAACTTACCAGTTGCTGATGTATGGCCTCATTATACCTGCGATGCGTTTCAATCGGAATATCTTTCCGTTGCGACACGTAAGACCCGAATTCATTTTCTACCTGCACCATAATAATGGGTCCGCCACTACTCACGAGGTAAGGCTTTACCTGCTCAGCCAGTTTATTGATGTAAACCTTGCAGGAATCTAAAAACGGCTGGTTGTATGAGCGAATAACGAGGCTGATATCTTTCGATAACCACCAGGGATAACCCCCGAATTCCCATTCGGCGCAGGCATACGGACCCGGCCGTAGAATTACAAACAAACCTTCTTCCTTTGCAATGCGCAGGAATTCGGCGATGTTGTGACTGCCGGTTTTGAAATCCCAAACACCGGGCGCCGGGTTGTGATAGTTCCAGAAAACATAAGTAGCCACCGTGTTAAGGCCCATGGCCTTAACCATTTTCAAGCGGTGCCGCCAGTATTGTGCGGGAATACGGGCATAATGCATTTCGCCCGAATGAATTTGTACAGGTTGATTGTCGTATATGAACTGCCCGTTCTTCACTTCAAATGAATGGGCTTTTTGAGCCATGGACGCACCGGCCATCAACATGCACACCAAACCAAAAAGAAACCATTTCATGTTGTTAACCGTGCCACAACGCCAGAGAGATTGCATAATATCTTTCTACAATTGGTTCTACAATATTATTAATACAGGGCTACGTTTGAAATAAGCGGACAGGCTTTTGAAGCGGTGATATTGATCCGCACTTTACCGGCTTTTACCGGCGTAAGTTTCAGAATGCGCTTATACCCTATAGTAGTGCCGGCAGCTACCTGCTGCCAGGCATCGTTGTTCCACACCTCTACTGTAAATGATTTTACGCGCTGGCCCAGTTTTATATATTCCTGCAGCATGATGTATTTGAACGTTTGCACCTTGCCGGTGTTTATTTCGAGCGATGCGGCAGTTACTTCGTCATCTGTTGCCCAGTAGGTTTCGTTGCTGTTATCAACCGCATTGCCGGCCGCATAAGCGCCTGCCTTACCCCGGAAATTGCTGGCGGTTGCAGAAGCGCCCGCAGCTTTATTCTTACCTAATTCGCGGTTGAGGATATTGCGAAACCCGTACAATGATTTGATATCCTTTTCATGGAACAGTCCGCGCTGATCGGGCGGAATGTTCAGCAGCAACACCGCGCCACGACCTACTGAGGTGAGGTAAATATCGAACAACTGTTGTGCAGTTTTTACCAAAGAATCTTCTTTCTTATGATAGAACCAGCCGGGCCTTATAGACACATCCACTTCTGCCGGGATCCATTCAGTTCCGTCTTCAGAACCGGTATTCAATAACTCCTCGATGCCCGCTTTTCCGGCGTAGAGGGTATCGGGTGTAATGGTGTTCCAGTTGGTTTCCCCCGCAACGCCTCTTTCATTACCTACCCAGCGTACACCGGGACCGGCATCGCTGAAGAAGATCACATTGGGCTGCATCTGCCGCACCAGGCTTAACGTCGTTGGCCAGTCGTAATACGTTTTACCATCGATCTTTCTTTTTTCCCTGGCGCCGCCATAATAACCGTCACCCCCGTTGGCTCCATCGAACCACATTTCACAAACCGGTCCGTAACCGGTGAACAATTCTTTTAACTGGTTGCGGTAATAAGTAATGTAATCAGGTGTGCCATAATCGGCCCGGTTCCTGTCCCACGGTGAAAGATATACCCCAAATTTCAACCCGTATTTTTTACAGGCATCTGACGCTTCCTTCACAATATCGCCTTTACCATTTTTATACGGACTGTTCTTTATTGAGTGCTCCGTGTATTTGGTGGGCCATAAACAAAAACCATCGTGGTGTTTACAGGTAAGGATCATTTGTTTGAAACCGGTTTCCTTCAGCACCCGCGCCCATTGCATGGCATTGGTAGCGGCGGGGTTAAACAACTTCGGACTTTCATCGCCGTAACCCCACTCCTTATCGGTAAATGTATTGATGGTAAAATGTACAAAGGCATTGGTTTCCATCTGGTGCCAGGCAAGTTGTGCAGGCGTTGGTACCGGGCCAACAGGCGCCGGCGCACTTACCTGGGCCTGTGCGGGCAAAAATGAAAATGAAACAAATGCTGCCGTTGCTATTGAAATAACTCCTTTACTTACTTTCATACGCTCTACTGATTACTTATTTTATATCGGTTACCCTAATCTGCTGCAACTATAAACTCAAAAGCCAGGGCCGGAACGCCTTTCATCTTTTGTACAGCAGCCGGAATATTTACTTTCACTTTTTCGCCATTGATAACATACTTCACATTGGCGCCGGTTGACAACAGTTTTATTTTCGATCCTTTGGGCGGCACATTGATATCCCATTCAATGGTAGCA
>CBIHPC010000086.1:0-21539 GCA_966211305.1 uncultured Niastella sp. | reverse complement strand
TATTACCATTCGTTAGTTGTTGCTGCGCGAACAGCGCGGCAACCGGTAATATGGTTAGAAAAAATAATAGACATACATGAACTTTTTTCATTGGCAGGCAATTTTGGTTGTTGATTAATTGAAGAGGGCAAGGTGCGTTGGATTTTTTTTCTGATGGAGGGGGGGTTTATGATTTTAGGGGGGACAAACTGGTAATGGTGGGAGTAGCAAATGTGCTAAATGGATTTGGGGAATAATGCCTGGGTAACGGTTTGATACGTGTCAACAAATCAATTAATACCAGGCACTTATCGTACGGTCACAACCATAACGGCGAAATTTGTTATATTTGATTATAATAATTTTAAATGATATGGCATCCGGGAAACTTTTTTTTAAACTAAGCGCTGAGGAACAGGAAAACAGGTTAACAGCTGTTTTAGAAAAGGAAATGGAAATTGCAAAAGCAATGAACCTGCCAATCATATACAGGAACGAATTATGCGTAAAGCCCAATTATTTTATCCATAAATACCCCAACGGAAGAACAGAACTTATAGAATTGAACCCCGACAATTCTGAAGAAACAGTAATCAAGGTCTTACAGGAATCATGAGTAATCCCGGTCTTTTTATAATCGCAGGACCTAATGGCGCAGGCAAAAGCCTTTTTTCAAAAGAATTAGCAATAACTGATCTCGAAATTTTTGACGGCGATAAACACATGGCCGTTTTGGCAAAAAAGTATCCGGAAACGGGTAATGAAGCGCTATGGTCGTTTATCAATGAAAATATCTTTGAAGAACAAAAACAAAAGGCAATTAAGGCCCGCCTGAGTTTTGCGTTCGAGACCAATTTCAGTTCAGCCGATCCAATGAAGACTGCACGGGAATTTAAAAAGGCAGGCTATCACATTCACTTTATATTCATGGGCCTTTCTTCAATACTAGAATCATTAGAGCGAGTAGCGTGGCGTGTTCGCCTGGGAGGACATAAAGTATCAGAAGAGTCAATCAGATATAATTATGAACATGGTTATAAAAACCTGTACAAATACATAACCGAATTTGATACAGTTCTTATTATAGATAATAGCATTTCTTTGGTTGGAAAAGTTGTAATACCTAAAAGAATACTACATATAGAGAATGGTGAAGTTTCCTTAATACCAGAGGAATATCCAGCCTGGGTGCAGCCAATTCTCGATACTTTCAAAATTTCGTAAAAAGCAGTTACTTCAGGGTGGGCGTAAAATAAAAAAAGGTCCACTGTAGAAACAGCCGACCTCTAACGATTGCTTGCCATATGAAAAAAAACGTAAGATCTGATTTATAGTGAAGCTTTCGCTTCGTGGCAGCCTTCTCCTCTTTTGCCTTTATGCCTCTTTGCCTTTCCCTTTATGCCTCTATGCCTTGTTGCCTATGTGCCTTCTCTTATGCCCGCCGGTGGAACTATTTGAAGAAATCACTGGCTAATCAACTCTTCCAACCAATTGAAAAACGGTATCGCGATAGTTACTGTTTGCATATTCGAAGCTGACAGTGTCATGAAGAAGTATATTATAATACTTTTTTTCAGACATGGTATTTTTTGATATGAATGCAAAATAATAATTAACGTCGGTTCTACCTGGCGCTATTTTAAAAGTATCAGACAAGGTTTTTACGTTGAACGCTTTGGCCATTTGACGTGGTACAATATCATATTCGCCGTTTTTTGAGCTGATTGAAAAATCGCGTATGTCAAAAAGTAATGAGTCCCTGTTTTTATTAATTATAACACATTCAATGGCAATTGACTTCTTTTTGCCTGAAGTGTAAAAAAAATGTGCATTAGAAAATTCTATAGTTAGTTGATTTTTTGCTGTAAAATTCCGGCAATACCTCTTACTGCATATAAAACGCGCATGATCGGGGTACCGGTGACAATTAAAAGGCAATATAAACAGTAACCCAACAAACAACAGCTTCATAGTTTATGCATATTAATATGTTACTGAGCTATGAATTTATTATAAATATGGTCTCGAAAATATTTGTAAAATCTATCTGAGGCATTTTCATTCGTTTCTGGCGTTTGATAAGAATCACCTCCTGTAATCCATTGTTCATGCATACCTCAAAAGCCTTTGAACTGCGGTATTGCACCGTCAGCCGCACCTATAACGGATCCCCAGGTAATTTCATTGCCAAAGGCTACATTAATACCGGCGTTTGTAGCAATAAATTGAGCCATTCCATGATCAGGACAAGGTAAGGTTGTATTAAGAATAATTAAAGCCCGTAATCTATGTGATTACGGGCTTTTTATATTTTACCTGAGATCGATGGCCAGCCGGTGGAACTAATGAAATATTGCCGGCTAATACCTTGATCCAATCAACTGTAAAATGGTGTCGTGATAATTACTTCCCGAATATTTGAAGTTGATAGTATCACTGAAAAGAATATCGTTATACTCTTTTTCAGACATCTTATTCCGTGAGACGAAAGCAAAGTAATAACCCAAACTGGTTATACCTGGTCCAATTTTGAAAACGTCTGACTTAGATCTTACATTAAACGCTTCTGCCATTCGCCCTGGCACAACATCATATTCGCTATTATTCGAGCTGATCGAAAAATCACGACTATCAAGCAGCAGGGAATCCGAAGTCTTATTATGTATAGCACACTCAATGGCAATTGACTTCTTTTTATCCGAAGTGTAAAAAAAAATTGCTCCTGTAAATTCTATCGTCAATGAATTTTCCGTCACGAAACTTTCACAGGGCCGCTGGCCACATATAAATTTCGTATGATCGGGGTACCTGTGGCAATGATACGGTGCTATAAATAATAAACCAGCAAACAACAATTTCATAAATAACTTATTAGCGTTTATTGTTCTATAAAATCAGGACCATACGTTTGTTTATAAAATCATGCCGGGCGGAGGGGCCGCCGGGCGCGACCAGGTGTATAAAAGAAAAAAGGTCCACTGTAGAAACAGCCGACCTCTAACGATTGCTTGCCATATGAAAAAAAACGTAAGATCTTGTTGGGGTGAAGCATTTGCTTCGTAGTAGCTTTCTTCTCTTTCTTTTCCACTTTTACTGTGCTACCGTTGTTGATGATGTAAAAGTACAGCGCGCATCGTTTACTGCATAATCACCTTTTTCACAAATTCATGATGGCTAACGAAGCTATATAAATGCAAAACCCGCGGCCAGTCTGGAAAAGCACCCCATTTTGTTTATGATCTCCGCACCTGTTTTATCAATGAAAAAAGAGGTGTTGATTAAATGTTTTGCCTGTATTAACCAGGGTGAGCAGGTAAGGTTGCATGCGTGAATAAAAAAACAACAGGCAATGAGCAACCATTATCAACGCTAAGGTACCAGGTTGGATTTACTATCCTTTATCGCCCAATCAGCCATGGCCATCAGGATCGGGGACAGTGATTCACCGGCCTGGGTAAGAGTATATATAGTGATCGGCGGCATAACCTGTTCTACTTTTTTATTGACCAGGTTATCCCCTACCAGTTGTTTTAAATGCTGCGCCAGCATCTTTTCCGTAATAGCGGGAATAGCCCTTTTGAGCTCACTGAACCTTTTGGGACCAGCCATCAGATTATACAAAATAACAGGCTTCCAGTGACCGCCCAGCTTGTTCATTGCATAAGTGATGGGACAGGCACTTGCGGAAATACCCTTATTCTGATTCCAGGTTGATTGCTCTTTTACTTTTGTCATACCACTTACTTTGGGGTAAGCTATTGTTATAAAGTTAGTTCAAAAATAGCTTTGCTGAAACATTTAAACAATTAAGAATGAAATTCACAGTAACCGGTTCACTCGGCAATATCAGCAAACCCATCGTTGACATACTTGTTAAAAACGGGCACGACGTCACTGTTATCAGCAGCAACCCGCAAAAGCAAACAGCCATCGAGGCGCTGGGCGCGAAAGCAGCCATTGGCTCTGTCACCGATGCCGCCTTTCTCACCAATGCATTCAAAGGCGCAGATGCCGTTTACACGATGGTTCCACCCGATTTTACTAAAAGCGATTATCGCCGGCATATGGCTGATACAGGTAAGAACTACCTCGGGGCGATCAAGGCCTCCGGCGTAAAACGGGTCGTTAATTTAAGCAGCATTGGCGCTCATTTGAGCGCAGGAACCGGTCCCATCGCCGGGCTGCATGAAGTAGAACAATTACTGAATACGCTGGATGGCGTGGCCATTAAACATTTACGTCCGGGTTTCTTTTATACCAACTTCTTTTTTGACGTGGCTGTGATCCGTAACCATGGGATCATGGGGAGTAATTATAGTGCTGACAGCAAATTATCGATGGTGCATCCAAAAGATATAGCGGTAGTGGCAGCGCAGGAATTACAAAACGGGTTTGAAGGTAAAAGCCATAAGTATGTTGTCAGCGATGAGCAGATAATGGCTGATGTTGCCAAAACATTAGGTACCGCAATCGGTAAACCGGCATTGCCCTGGGTGGAGATCAGCGATGAGCAGTTACTCGGCGGTATGACCGGCGCCGGCATGGGCGAATCGATCGCAAAGCTGTATGTTGAAATGGGACATGCTATCTGCAAAGGCATCCTGTTCGAAGATTTTCATAAGCAGCCTGAATTCGCGGGCAAGACAAAACTCACTGACTTTGCCAATGAGTTTGCAGCAGTATATAATTCAAACCAATAACAGTTTTATAATTCTGCCCATGCAGGAGCCGCAAAAGTGATTATAGTCAACGCGCGGCAGCACTCCCCTTCAGGGGTCAGGGGTATAAAAAAAGGTCCGCTGTAGAAACAGCCGACCTCTAACGATTGCTTGCCATATGAAAAAAGTTATGATCGAATTGAGTTGAAGCGTTCGCTTCGTAAGCGCGCGACTTGAGGCTTTGCAGCTGTATTTGCTTTCGGCTTTAGCCTGTATTTGCCTTTCCGCCCTCGTTGCCTTTATGCCTCTATGCCTTGTGCCTTTGTGCTTCTCTTCTGCCTCTATGCCTTATTGCCTTTTTTTTATTGATGCAAATTTACAATGCGCATCCATCACTGCATAATCGGCTTTGTCACATATTCATGATGCCTAACGCTGCAACACATATGCAATTTGGCTACCGGTCTATAACATCATTGTTGCTTACCGGATATTAAACGGGCATCATGTATAAAAATTGTATTAATTGTAAGTTTTACTAATAAAATCCATGTACTACCAGGAACAGGACAGTGCAGGATAGTACACTATGAGTTATTCAGTTCTGAGTTCTGAGTTCCGGGTTCCGCGGGGGACAGGGGATATAAAAAGAAAAAAGGTCCACTGTAGAAACAGCTGACCTCTAACGATTGCTTGCCATATGAAAAAAAACGTAAAATCTAATTTGGGTGAAGCCTTTGCTTCGGGTAGCTTTCTTCTCTTATCCTCGTGCCTCTGTGCCTTTTCTTTGCTACCGTTGTTGATGATGTAAAAGTACAGCGCGTTTCGCCTCATTCCTAACCAGCTTTTTCGTCATTTCATTACGCCAACCGCTGCTATACAACTGCAAAACCATTATCCATCCTGCATTTCAGCCAATTTTACCTGTGATCGTTACCACCTGCGTTCAGGATAGTACAGGATAGTACAATTGGCAATAACTATTTAAAATAAATAACCGTTTAATCCCTGCCAATCAACTGCAGTACGGTGTCATGGCGATCACCCAGGGCGTACCCGAACGTGATAGTATCACGAAACAGGATATTAGAATACTCCTTTTTTGACATTTTATTTTTGGATCTGAACGCAATTACCTGTTTTGAATCTCATCAATAATTATTTAGTCGCGAAACTGATTTATATGATCTCTGAAATGGTTAACGACTTTCCTTTAGGCGGGAAAAGGGGGACAAAAAAAAAGGTCCACTGTAGAAACAGCTGACCTCTAACGATTGCTTGCCATATGAAAAAAAACGTAAGATCTTGTTTGGGTGAAGCCTTGCTTCGGGTAGCTTTCTTCTCTTATGCCTCTTTGCCTTTTTCTGTGCTACCTTGTTGATGATGTAAAAGTACAGCGCGGCAAACTCCTTTCATAACAAGCTTTTTCACTGTTTTATTATGGCAAAGCCCTGTACGCATCAACGAAACCATTGCTACACAAGCCTTTCAGCCCGATTTATCTGTAATAGCCAACGCAAAAAAACAGTGAATAACCCTTGCAAATTATGCGCACCCTTTGCTTTTCTTTAACATTTTCAACAACATCAATGCCCTGAAACCGGCCCGCAGCCGGCATTTCAGCTAAACATTTCAGCAGATTGGCTGCAAGCAATTACTTACAAGGCTGCATATAGTACACCCATTCACCATTCACCATTGACCATTCACCCCTACTACTGATTATCCACCACCGCCTCGATCACATTCTGCACCGATGTGCTCACATTCGACAACAGGTTATACCCCGTAGCCTGTTCAATGGCATCAACCGATGTGCGGTATTGTTTCCAGTCGCTGCTGATGGTATTGATGTTCGGCGTGTTCACCGCAATAACGCGGGTGGATGTGCTTACGCGGCTGAGGTCGTTCGAGCCATCGGCCAATACAACGATCACTTTCCAAACCCGGTTGGGAACGGTAATACGGCCATTGTCGATCGTGTTCACCGTACCATTGCTGCCCGTGCCGCCGGTACCATAGGCCCCCATGATCACATACACTTCATTACCGGCCGTAACAAGGGAACGCGTATAACTTTCGAGATTGTTCCAGGTTTGCTGGTTGTTATTGGGCGCCTGGGGAATCATATTGGTCATTAAGAACGTGGAAGAGTTGGCGGTAACGGTGGAGGTACGGTCGGCCGACGGACAATTATGTCCCCTGTCGAACCCGCTGCCCGAATAACTGGTGCTTTGCACCTGGTACCAGCCGGAAGGAAGCGCGGCATCGGCCCTGAAATCGTTTTGCCGCGGTGCGCTGCCCATATCGCTGCTTTTAATGTGCCAGCTCACCCAGTTGGGCGTACCGCGGTCGCGGTGATAAGAAAGCGCGTAATACGTTTTAACCATTAAATAGTTGGTGTAGTTGCCGGTGCTGGTAGTGGCATTGCTGGGGTTACCCATCAGCATATTGTCATCGTCGGTTCCCGTTCCGCCGCCGCCGCCGGAAGATGATGAGTTGATGACCACATCGTCGATATTGATGCGGTTGGATCCGCCGCCGGTTTTTACGATCGCCAGTCTTACGTTACCGGTAATGTTCAGCGTAAAGGTGGCGGTTTGTAAAGTGGTGGAAGAAGAGGTAACGGTGCTCCCTACTTTTGTATAGCTGCTGCCACCGTTAGTTGAAGCGCGCAGTTCCCAGGTACTGCTGCCATCGCTGCCGAATACCGCGTGCTGCACACTAACGGTTGATGCGCCATCGGCGAAATAAAAGTTCATGGTAATGCTACCAGTGTTGCGTATCCGGGCGCTCTGACTGCCATTTTTTCTATCGGTTGACAAATTTCCGATAAGGGCGTCGTTGAAATTCCAGGAGCCTGACGAAAGCGTAACGTTACCTGCCGCGTAGGCAGTTTTGGTGCCCGATTCAAAAGGCTCGGTAAGGGTTGTCAATTCGGTGCCGGGGGCAGAACCGGTAGCCGCACCGGCACCGTCAGCACCATCGAGATCCTTTTTACAGGCGGTAAACAGAAGGGAAATAGAAAAAACGCCGGCCAGTAGCCGAACATGCATGTTGGTTGGTTGAGTCATATAGTTAAAGGTTTGTAAGCGAAGTACGCGTAATATGGCAACCAATGCGTGTAACGGCTTTCTAATAACATTTTAATAATGCCATATAGAAGTTACGAATAAAAATTGATGTATTTAAACAGAAACTTAAAGGGAGCATAACATGAGTAAGGCGGAAGAATGTGTACTTTACTACAATTTGCGAAAGAATTGGAAGTGTATCGTTTGATCGAGTGGGTTAAAAGAGGGGCTGGATAGACATCCGC
This sequence comes from uncultured Niastella sp., assembly GCA_966211305.1. Classification (GTDB taxonomy): domain Bacteria; phylum Bacteroidota; class Bacteroidia; order Chitinophagales; family Chitinophagaceae; genus Niastella. The sequence continues at coordinate 13,583 of CBIHPC010000086.1, read as the reverse complement.
CCCCGTTTTAATCCAAAAATACTCTTTGAAAAACTAATGTAACTTAGTTCAAATTACACGCCAATCGCATAATAAACTAACTTTTGCTTATCTATTTTGTGGCAATGTGAATTAATTTCCTCCTTAGGGGATTATTTGTTCCTTTATCGTTGATGAAATTCCCAGGCAAGGAACGTTAATGTACTATAGTACAATGACTTTGATGTTTATTTATTCATTTAAACGTTGACAGGGGTGCGCTGCCGTTACAACTTTCCCTTACATTTGACGCTCATCGATAACGCCATAAACATATGAATAAAGTCCGCTGGGGTATTTTAAGCACTGCCAAAATAGCGCGGGAGAAAGTGATCCCCGCCATGCAACGTGGAAAGTATTGCGACATTACCGCCATTGCCTCCCGCAACATAGGGCAGGCAACCGAAACAGCCGCCAGGCTGAACATTCCCACCGTATACGGTTCGTATGAAGAATTACTGAACGACCCCAACATAGACGCGGTGTATATTCCGCTGCCCAACCATATGCATGTTGAATGGGCGCAGAAAGCGATTCAGGCCGGTAAACATGTGTTGTGCGAAAAACCGGTCGCCCTTTCTTCAACCGAAGCCAGGCAATTGCTTAAGGTGGCGCAGGAGCACCCGCAGGTTAAAGTAATGGAAGCCTTTATGTACCGCTTTCACCCGCAATGGGTACGCACCAAAAAGCTGGTCGATGAAGGCCGGATCGGGCAGTTGAAAACCATTCATTCTTTCTTTTCTTACTATAATGCCGATCCCAATAATATCCGCAACCAGAAAGACATGGGCGGCGGCGGAATGATGGACATCGGTTGTTACTGCGTTTCGCTGGCGCGGTTTATCTTCAACAGCGAACCGTTGAAAGTATACGGTCACGTTACCATCGATCCCGTGTTGCTTACCGATACCATGGCTTCGGGTATGCTTGAATTTTTAAACGGAACCGCCACTTTTACCTGTTCAACCCAGTTAATGCCCTACCAACGGGTACAGATACTCGGTACCGAAGGCCGTGTTGAAATTGAAATACCTTTCAATGCGCCACCCGCCGCGGTAACCCGTTTGTGGCTGCACACAAAAAGCGGTTCGGAAGAAATGACTTTTGAACCGGTTGATCAATACACGCTGCAGGGCGATCTTTTTGCACAGGCGGTTTTAAACGATACACCGGTGCCTACTCCTTTGCAGGATGCCATCAATAATATGAAGGTCATTGAAACAGTGCTGGCAGGCGGGCAGCATTGACACTAACATGCCGCCTGACGATTCTCGCTTGCCGAATCGTGAAGATAACGCGCCGTTGAAATGGTTTGCTGAAAACGCGCCGGCTTTTTGATAAAGTCAACCGCGCCGATCTCAAGGCATCTTGCTTTTTCTACTTCATGCACCGAGGTGGTGAAAATAATTACGGGGATGTTTTTGTAAACATTATGGGATTTTAAACGCGACAGTGTTTCCATGCCATTGAGCATTGGCATATTGAGGTCAAGCACTATCAATGAGGGCATGCCCGATTGTTCTATAAAGGTATCGAGGTAGGAGAATACCTGCAACCCGTTTTCAACCAGATAAATATCATTAGATCGTCCTATCTCTTCAAATGCCGTATGCAACAAATACCGATCTTCCTGATCATCATCGGCAATTAAAATAAAAGGTTTTTGACTCATCATTATTAGTAATAACAGTAAACAATACAAATCAGGTAAGTACACGAGGTAATTACGCAATTCAAAACTTACCGGGTATTTCGGCCAAATAGCAAAACATTCAAATAACAGTGTTTCTTTATCCGGTACAGGATACTAATAATCAGAGAGAGAACCGGGATCCTTAACGTAATGAAAGAGGTCTTCGGGTTTGTAATCAATCGATAGGTAAATTAAAACATTAGAATGAAAAATAAAAATGTTTAACGAATTTTACTTCAAATCCCGTCATTTTACGGTGACACCATACTGGTTAAAGTTAAACCATTGAGCATACATCAACAGTCACTACTGTCATCTTCAATACACATTCAATTTGCTTTATCATTGTAGCGTATCGTTGAAACATTCAAAAGGGAAACAATAAAAATAAACCCGCTGTCGCCTGCACCGATCGCCTGTAAAATGTAGTATATTTAGAATCGCTGCTTTTATTATATCTTATCCCATTATTCCATCATCCCGGCTCTCCCAATATCCCAATCATCTCCCGTATTCTACCCATCTCAATAATTCTTCACTCAAAACAATTGTTTATGGAAACGTTAGTTCACTATGGCATGAAAGTAAATCAACTGTACGATGCTTTCAACCGCGGCGATTTTGATACAATTTTAAGGTCATTGAGTAACGAATGCATATGGGAAGTGATGGGGCAGCCGGAAATTTCTTTTGCCGGCATCTATCACGGCCTCGATGACATAAGGGCGTTCTTCGGCAAACTGAACGATGCGCTCAATATGACCGACATGACGGTTGAACATATTCTCGAGAACGGAAACCTGGTTATTGCAACCGGTCACTACACCGCGGTGGCGCGTAAAACAAACAAACGCTTCTCTTCTTTCTGGACCATGACCTATGAGTTCAATGATAATGAACAAATAGTTCACTTCCGCGATTGTTTCGATACGCTGGTTTGTGCAAGGGCAATGCGGGATTAATGTGCTAATGTGATAATGTGCTAATGGAAATACATGTAAAATGCAAAAAGACCCGTAAGCGTTACGGGTCTTCTGTATTTATTAATTAGCTAATTGGCACAACTTATTTAACCGAAGTAAAAACTAATATCGCAGCCCCGCCCAATTCGATTTGGTCTCCACTTTGAAGTTCATGCGCTACCCCCGGTACATTCAGCGACTTCACTTTATCATCGGCAGTATAGATCTTCGTTTTGTTGCCATTTTCAGGTAGTCCGCCCCTGTCGGGGAACAGAAAGAATTTATCAAGCTGCGGGTTATACATGATGTAAGCGTGATTGCGGCTTACATGTAAATTGGCTTCGCCGCTTTGCGCATCGAAGGCCGCATCTTCCTTTCCCCAGAACACGATATCATTGGTATGAATTCTTCCGCTGGTCAACTGCGGTTTTTTTGTTCTGCCTATATTGAATTTCAGCTGCTGCTGCGGGTTCAGCTCGTATTCGGGAAACTCGGCTTTTCCTACCAGCACCTGCAGGCGGGCAACGGAGTACTGCTGCACGAAATCCTGCCCGCGCCTGATCACTTCAAGCCCCATAGTGCCATTGGTGATGCAGTAGTCGGGCACTTTATCTTTTACAATATGATGTTCAAAGAACCAGCCCTCGGAGAGTTGAATGAAATTATTCACCAGCTTGCGCTCGAGATGATCTTTGCGGAACATGCCCGGCGTATCGCTGCAAAGGGCCACGGCCAGCGTTTCTTCCAGCTCTTTGCCGTTGCACAAAATGTATAACCGCAAACCGGCAATGGTATGCCCCTTTTCATCTATATAGGGTTTTAACCCGTTGATGATAAACCGTACGATCTCTTCCCGTTTTGCCCTTGTGGCCGGAATGGATAATGCCGGTTGCATCCCTGCAGCCATCGGGTTGCCATTGGCCGCTTGTTCGCCCTGTTGTTCCGGGCCTGCAGGTGTGGGGTTGGTGAGAAGACGCTTTAAAAAGTTTTTCATACACTCTTTTTATAGTTTAGAGTTCACAATTTGGAGTTTCAAAGCATAGGAACTTGGAACCGGGAACCCCGAACCTGGAACTTTGAAACTAGAACGACACAATGTATCCCCTCCGCTCCAACACCCTCGCAATGGAATTCGCCACCAGCACGGCGTTGGACGAGCCCTTCCCCCTTTCTATTCTTATACAGGTTACCGTGCGCGATTTACGATCGGGCGTTGGCGCAAAGAACACGTACCAGCCGTCAGACTCTATCTCGCCATTGATCACCCGCTCCGGCGTGCCCGTTTTACCGGCCACTACCAGGTTCTTTATTTTCTGTTTATACGGCTGATTGCTCTGATCGATCATATATCGCGTAAGGATACCCGCATATGCCGTATCCTCCGATATTTCAACACCAGTGCCCATCGGCTGCTTCAGTCCCGCCTCTTTCAAGAGATACCTCGACGGCATCATCACCCCGTTATTGGCAATAGCGCCCGCCATCCGCGCCATAGCGGCCGGTGTGGAAGTGAGCGTGCTTTGTCCCCAGGCCAGCCCCGAGAACGGACTGCGATAACGGTTCTTGCTGCCCTGCAAACGCGGGTTGTTATACGCCCGCCGGTCGTGGTTCAACACTTCTTTCCGCCAGAAGGCCAGCTCTTCCGATAACTTTTCCCTGTTCGATGAGGGCGCAAAATCGTACCCGCCGCGCTGACTGACATTCATTCCCGTTGCCTGGTACAGTTCAGCCAGCTGATCTTCGAGGTTGTGCTCATTGGCCATGCGAATGAAAAAGATATTGCTCGAATTCACGATGGCTTCATGCATATCAACATAATTCACCTTCGGAATGAACGGCTCCTGTTCGGTGGGGTTATCGCGGAAGATCTCGTTGCGGTAGATATCGCGGTATTTCACTTTGGCGGCATCGGCGCCCATCTTATTAAAGGCGGCCAGGCCCGTCAGTATTTTTGCGGTGGAACCGGGCGCCGTGGCGTACGTCATGCCGAGGTCGCGGTCGGTTACCGGTTTGGGCAGTTTATTTCTTTCGCGGTCGGGCAGCAGCATCAGGTCGGGCATTTGCAGATTGGGCAGCGGGTTCAATGCAGAAGCCAGCAGATCGCCCGTGCCCGCATCGAGCACTACCACGGCTATACGATCATTTTTAAAATTGCTTATGCGTAAGGAATCCTGGATCTCTTTCTGCAAAGCCGCATCGATGGTTAAATGAATATCGCGGTCCTTGTGTTTTATTTTTCGCACCGCTTCATTGGTGGTATCGATGCCCGATTGCAGGCTTTCTGCCAGCGGCGAATAGTCATAACTTACCAGTTTGATGGTCTTTTGCACCGGCCGCGTAAATTTATCGGCACGGTATTCCGTACTTACGTAATCGCGTTTTTCCGGACTGGTGGCATATCCGCGCAATGAGGTCAAATGCCGCGCTTCGGCAAAATAACCATTGCTTTGTCCCCAGAACAACCGGGTATTGTAATCGCCCGTCCAGAAGAAAAGTTCTTCCCCGAACGGATAAAAACGCACCACTCTTTTCTGCACCAGGTTCTGCAACCGGAATGTATCGATACCCGCCGCGAGGTAGGCATCCATATGTTTACGGATATCGTTGGGCTCGCTGGTAGCGATGACCAGCCCGTTGCGGTCGTAGATAGAACCGGCGGCCAGCACCCGCGTGAGTTTATCTATACGCGGGTTGTAACTATAAACAGGCAACCCGTTGCGATTGATAACGCGGGCCGCTTTTACCAGAATCTCTTTACTATGCACTACCTGCACCTGGTATAATTTCACCATGAGCACCACAATACCGGAGAGGAAAAACAGGATCCCCGTTCCCAATACAAAATCATAATACCTGCGCAGGTGGTCGGTTTGAATGGCCAGGCCGGGCCGGGAAGAAATACCGGCCACAATACCCATGGCGGCCAGGTTCACGATGAGCGAGATCTTTCCATAACTCAGGAAAGGGACCGTAACCCCCGTCAATGGCAACAGGCCTATTGAACCGCCGGCGATCAGCAGGAACTGAATACCCGTTGCAATGGCAATACCGGCGCACAAATAAAAACTGAATGGCTGCCCCGCCCGGCGGGCATGTAAAAAGGAACGATGGATCAGCATGCCGAACAAGAGGAACACGGCAACCAGGCCGAGCCAGCCCAATTCTTCCCCAATACTCGGCAGGATCATATCGGTATGCGCAGCGGGCATGGTATTGGGAAAACCGCGGCCGGGGCCCTGCCCCGTCAACCCGCCCGAAGCGAGCGTCCAGTAACTATGCGCGAGGTGGTCGCCGCCAAAAACGTCATTATTCCACTGGCTTAACCACATGGCTTTACGATCGGCGAGGCGGTCGCCGATGCCGGGCAACTGTTCGCCGAAGGCAAAGGCAGCGATCACCAGTAAAACGATAACAGGCGCATCTGCCAGCACAGCCAGGGCGCCATACCATTTTACGGTTTTCACCTGCCGCATCAGGATCATGGTTAAAATAACCGCTACAAAACTGATGGCGGTGGCCAGCCAGCCGGGAATAAAATTGAGCAGCAGGCAATACACGATACCGGCCAGCAGGGTGATCAATAAATTCCCGCGTGCAATGCTGTAGAAAAACAAAAAGGTAAAACACATTACCATGGCCGGCCCCATATCGCCCATTAACAAGTACAACACCAGCACAAAGCCTACACCCACCAACACGCCAATGCTTACGATAAAACGCCAGCGGATATCCGATAAGTTGCGGATGTTCTCTTCATTGGCGGCAAAGAAGCCGGCAAGGAACAACAACAGCAGGTACTTGGTTATTTCACTGGGCTGAAAGGTAAAACCGCCCAACTGGATGTTCACTTTCACCCCGCTGCCTTCCGGACCGGTGCCTATCAATAAGGTCAGCAGCGCCATGGCTATGGCCAGCACGAGCCAGGTGTACCCGCGCAGGCCGTACACGCTTTTCTTTTTGAAATTGAACAGGGCATCGAACCACCAGCGGGTATATAATTTGCGAATATCTATCAATGCAAAAGCTACAAACCCGGCCAGTCCAACAATAACGCCCTGTAATGCCTGCGCGGCATGCAGGGTATCGGTAAGCGGGTTTTGAATGCTGAAGAGTAATAAGATTGAAATGCCGCATAACATCAGCAATAGCGGCAGTATAAATACATCGGGTTGTTTTTTGCGGAACCATAAAATAAGATGGGCCAGGAAGAAAGCCAGGATGCAACCGCCGGCGATAAGCCAGTAAGAGGTTATAAACTCTTCAGGCGTTCTAACCAATAATACGCCGTCTGCTTTTATTTGTGCGTATGCGATGGCACCGATCAACCTGATCTTATGCGGTTTACCGGTAAACGTAAACGATTTGTTGCCGGCCAGTTGGGCGCTCCCCTTTCTGCCCCCGAATTCATAACCGGGTTTCAACGGCAATACGCTGTAACCCGAATCCTGCATTAAACCCGTAAAATGAAATTTGCCATCGCTGCCGGTGCGGGCATATACCACATGATCGTATAATGAATCTTCATCGGGCGTGGCAATATGTTCGCGCAACTGCACCAGCGTGCCGGCCATGGGTTCGTCCTGGAATAAAACGCGCCCGCTTATTTCATATTTACCGGTGGAAATATTTACTGAAGAAGGATAATTAACGGGTTCTTTCAATTCCTGCTGATACAATACCGAATCGAAACCGAGGCGTTGACGCGAAGCTTCTACGCGGCCCTGAAAATCTATGCCGCCTTCGGGCGATTTCCACGATAGCGGGGCATACAATCCAAATGCGCTTTTATTGATGGAGCCGAGGTTATCGATATTACCGGTATTCATTAACCGGGCCGACAGCGAATCAACCAGCAGGTCAACATCGCGGTTGTCGGAGAAATAATTACCACCGGCGATGATCTTTTTGAGGGAGTCCCTGTTGAGAGCGGCTTCCACTTTTATGGCGCGGCTATTGTGCAGTGCTTCGTTCGACCGGGTTAAACCGGGATATAATGTAAAGAAGAGTTTTCCAAACAATACCAGCAGCAAAACGGCGGCGCCGGTTAACAATAACCACCCTTCTGTTTTATTAGAATTATATGTACTTCGTGGGGCGTCCATCCTGAGTTTGTGGTTTATGGTTTGTTGTTTGTGGTTCTTCCAACTCATGCCTCATAACCATTTGCAGCACCTCCATCCGGTTTATGGTTTATGGTTTATTGTTTATGGTTCTTCCAACTCAAACCTCGCGATTATTTGCATTAGTTTATGGATATTGGATTTTCGCTTACGATTGAAACTGTATTTGTATTTGTTTTCCCTCTCGTTGCCTTGTTGCCTTTATGCCTTTTGCCTTTATGCCTTTTGCCTTTATGCCTTTTGCCTTTATGCCTTGTTGCCTTTTGCTCTAACTACCTGGTACCTTTAACAATTAATTGATCGAAAGCTACCGTTTGCGCCCCATCGACCCGCAGGCCGAAACAATTGCCGTAGCCGCCGGTAAATGGCAACACATTTTCTACTTTATCATTTATATAAAAAAAGATCGAGTTGTTTCTTTTTTCGATGCTCAGCGTGTTCATGGCATTATGCTGGTGGATATTGGCCGAGCGCGTCCAGTTGATGATGGGATGCCAGTCGCCATTGGTCATGGCGCCGATGGCATAATAACCGCTGGCGGTGATATAATACACGAAATAGGCGTCGCTGTCGGTATTGCCGCAAAAGTTGATGCCATAGGCCTCATCGGGTTCATTGCCCCATTGGGTAGCGCTGGCCGACACGCTGAAGTTGCGTTGAATATCGAGGTCGAACTTTACGGTTGCATGATAGGTCAATGAATCGGTAAGCCCTTTGATGATATATTTTCCCCGTTCGAATTTGAATTCGCTGTTCTCATCTTTACCGGTTTCCCAAATGGTATCGGCGCCATCGCTGAAATCATCGTAGTACATGCCGTTGGGCAAACCAACACCCGCATCGTGTTGTGCAGCCGGTGCGGCGGCACTGGCCACCTCCACCATTTCGCTATCCGGTTCGGGCGTTGTATGCACTGCGGGTGTTACCAGTGATTTATTATCTGGTGCGGTGCCTGATTTACGTTTTACCTGCGCAACGGATACCGAATCGACCGGCAGCACAGTGGCGGCGTCCTCTTCGGCCGACTTGGCACTTTTTTTATGCGGGAACACAGCCCACATGCCCATCATGAATGCGCTGAACAACAACACGCCCATTATGGTAAACACAATTTCCTTTTTCTTACCCGCCACTGCTTTTGGCACCGCAATGGGTTTGTTGAAAACCTGCGTAAGCTTTTTTTCTTTGGGCGGCGCCGGTAATGTTTTTTTTCTGAACCGGCCCTGGGCATTTTCAATGGCCGCTTTTTGCAACAGCGCCCGCACCTGCACGGTATCGCTTAAGCGGTACATGGCCTGCTTCGTCAGCAATGCATGCAGCAGTTGCAGCAGGCCGGGCGGCATATACCGGTCATCGGGCAATACCGGTTCGGGTATCGGCGATTCAATTACGCGGTTGATATGCCACAACAGGTCTTCATCGTGATAGGCAAACGGTACGGTGCCGGTGAGGCATTCATACAATACAATACCGAGTGAATAATAATCGGTGGGTGTTGATACGGTCTTTGAATGATTGAACTGTTCAGGCGATGCATACTCATAGGTAAGCATGGAAGAACCGGTGACCGTATTGGTTTGCTCGCGCAATTTGGCAATGCCGAAATCGGTGAGCAGGAACTGCAGTTCGCCGTTGGGCATGCGGCGGTACATGATGTTCTCGGGTTTTATATCGCGGTGCACAACGCCTTTGGCATGGATGGCTTCCAGCGCATCGGTCATGTGCTGTGCCAGCTGGATCACCGTATCTACCTCGAGTGTACCGCGTTCTTTCAGCAGGCGGCGAACATCACCGCCCTCTATCAGCTGCATCACGATATACGGCAGTTCCGCATCGAGATGCACATCGACGATCTTAACAATATGATCGTGCTGGATAGATTTCATGATCTCCGACTCGCGCTGGAAACGGCGCAGCGTGTCGGCATCGGTGTTAAAGGCAAAGTGTTTGATGGCAACGAGGTTACCTGAAACCAGGTGCCTTGCTTTAAGCACGCGGGCATTGCCCCTGCCTATTTCACCCAGGATCTCGTATCCTTTAAAATATTCTCTGAAAATGGATGTTGCCATATTTATTGTATCTCCGTATTGGTCATTTGTACAGAGAGACCTTTATTTGTAGTATCAGGTTTAACCTGGTTACTCACAGGATACTTAACGTTTTCAAAAAATGTGTTCTCCAATTTTACATGAACCGGTATGTTTACTTTTATGCCGGTCTCAAACCCTTTCAGCCGCAGGTTTTTGATGACAATTGTATCGCCTGCCCTGCCTGATGATCTGTTAATTTCTACCGCCGCGAAACGATTTGCCTTTTCTTTTGCCGGCATCAGCAGCAGGTTGTTGCCCACACTATCGGCAAAACGCTGTACATCGGTAATGTTCTTCGGCGCCGTTAACCGCATGGTGTCCGGCGCTTTTTCCACAACCGGTCCCGATGGCGCTGCATGCTGGCCGCTGAAAATAGATGAAGGCATTTTGCTGCCGGTATCTTCACCGGCTGGGGCGATCGTTGCTTCATTCCTGCCTGGCTTTCCATTAGCTTTTTCCTTTTGCGAGAAGAAGAACCAGCAACTGACCGCCAGTAACACAATTACAAGGACGTTCCATTTCACCCATTTGTTACCACCGCCTGATTTTTTAACAGTTGTGCTTTTCCCTGAAGGTTGCGTGGTGGTTTCAGTGGCAGGCTGTTCAGGCGGCGCGCTGTTCTTTTCTGTTGATGGAGGCAAAGCAATTGCCCCGGTACCGTCGTTTTTTGCTTTAACGGTCTTTTTAACTTTTGTTCCGTTCGTTGGCTGCAGGGTTTGTTTTGTGCGGTTGTTCTTTAACAGTACAACGGTTATATTATCGTGGCCACCCGCTTCATTGGCAAGAGCGATGATGTTATTGACTTTTGTATTCAATGCGGCGCTGGAAGCCAGGATCTCCGCTATTTGTTTGGCGGTAACCATATCTGTAAGTCCGTCGCTGCACAACAGCAGTCCATCACCCGGCAGCAATTCCTCCTGGCCGTATTGCATAAAATCATCGTCATCGATGCGGTGAATGGCAGAACCTACTTCACGCAGGATCTGGTTACGCTGCGGATGGCTCATGGCTTCGCGTTCGGTTATTTCACCGGCATCTTCGCGCAGCCCAACGAATGAATGGTCTTTGGTAAGTTTTTGCAATATGCCTTTGCGGTAACGGTACATGCGCGTATCGCCCACGTGCACAAAATAAACTGCGCCGGCGCCTGCATCGGCAACGGCCGCTGTAAGCACACAGCACATTTCGCTGTACTTCGGGTTCTGCGCGCGCTCTTCGGCAATACGATTGTTCGCGAAGATCACTGCTTCGCGCAACATGGTAAGCGTATCGCCTTTTGGCGTTTGCATGTACTGGTCAATAGATTCCCTGGCAATAGCCGCCGCCCTTTTTCCACCTGCATACCCACCTACCCCGTCAACCACAACCAGCAACGCCTTATCGGGCGTCCATAACGGCCGGCAGGTATAGGTATCCTCATTTTCCGTTCGTCGCATGCCGGGATGCGTATTGCCACTGATCAAAATAGTTTTCATATTATCGTGGCAGGTTTTTAAAATGCCGAATTAATAAAACGATCACAAATACAAACAACGCTATGGATGAGATGGTATTTATCATGAGTTAATGTAACATTGGAATTGAATTTGTATTCTTTCTGTTATGAAACGGTTATTAATAAGTTCCAAATCACAAATAACACGACACAAATGAGAAATCTCAAATCTCAAACTCACATTTAATTTGGCGGAACGCTTTGTATCCCGGGATTTGGATTTTATTCCCTGGTTCCTGGAATTTATTTTTTGGATTTTGGATCTTGTGATTTATTCTTTGGATCCTGGATTTTGGTTCTTGTGATTTTTCCCCTTACAACTGTTTAAACGTAAGCGTCACCATGCCGTTCAGCAACACCTGGCTTTTGTCGCGCAGATCGAACCAGCGCGGGTTGCCGGCTTCACTTTTTTCTATCACCGTTTCGTTTACCCGGGTTTCGTTATTGCTGAAGGAAGCGATCTGGAATGAGCGCTGCGTTTCATTCCACCGTATGCGTGCATGCGGGTTGCTTACGAACCCCGATTCTATCAACAGGTAATTGCTGTAGCCCAGGTTCTCCGGTTCCTTACGCGCGATCACGATTTCGGTATCTTTCATAATATACACCGCATCTTTGCTGGTATCGGCGGTGTAGTATTCAATACGCGCCAAACCGGCATCGGCCTTGCGGGCCGTGGTTTGCGTGGTGGCATTATTGGTTACGGCAACCTGGGTGATGTTTAATTCGGGATTGAACTTTACCGTGAAGGTGCCGTTCTCGGCAAAATGTAAATGACGCAGCACATCGAGGTTGATATCCATTTTATCGAAAACATTGGTAGCTTTCGATTTCATGGTCACTTTGGCGGTGTTATGCCGGTCGCCGCCGCCGCTGCCGATGGGTTTCAGTCCGGTAAGCATGCCGATAATGCGCACATCTTCCACCGTTATTCTTTCCTGGTTGAAATCGGTGGCTGGTGCAAACCGGAAATGCCAGTGAAACGACACGGGCGACAGTTCATCGTAATTCTTTTTATAACTTTTGAGCTTGAGGTAAAATGCTTTCAGCGCTTCTTTTACAATGATGGGAAGTGATGATAACCGCTCTTCGTACACATCGGGGTGGAGAATGACCAGGAAATGCATGTTGAACAATAAACTTTTACCAACCGACTCCCGCTTGCATGAATTGTCGAAGCAGTCGAGCAATTCTTTCAGGATAACGTTGTTGGTGACCGGTCCGTTAGCGGCACGCTGGTCATTGCTTTCCGGTAGTATTATTGATTTGAGGGCGGAAAAAAAATCCCCTGACTTTTTCTTCATGGAATTCCCTGTTTTAACCTGGTTTACGGCGATCATTTAGACGAATTAAAAATAATTGATTTGAGAACGTGCGCTTCGTAAAGAAAACATAAAATGCATGCGTTTGGAATGCTCTTTGTAGTGGAGAAAACCCTGCCAGGATCGTTTTAACAGTTTAATGCGGGCGGTTTAACGAACTGTTATGAAAAAGGCAACAGGGCATATAGGCAACAAGGCAACGAGGCATAAAGGCAACGAGGGCAGGAAATACAGCGGAAAGCCAAATGCAGGTAAAGGCTGAATGGCCAAAGCTGAAAGGCCAAAGCTGAAAGGGGAAAGCCGAAGGCACATACAGCTGCAAGCGGAGATAAACAGGCAACAAGGCATAAAGGCAACGAGGGCAGGAAATAAAGCGGAAAAGCCAAATGCAGGTAAAGGCTGAATGGCTAAAGCCGAAGGCAAAACAGGCAAAGGCTGAAAGGCTAAAGCCGAAAGTAAATACATCTGCACGCTTCAGGTAGTAAGCCTCAACCGGAAGTTGTATTTACTTTTTCATTCTTCATTTTTCATTTCTGATTTTGTATTTCCTTCCTTCGATATTCGACATTGAACATTCGATATTTTGCATTTGTACTCCCAATTCCCCCGCTATCGGCAGCGGCCATTTTATTCAAATATGTTTCACGTTACAACTTCTGAATCACCAGCTTTCCTTCCACCATCGCCGGTATCACCAGCCTGTCCTCCAGGGGGTCGAAATAAAAATCTGCCGGTCCGCCGATCACGGGCCCATCTAATTTGGTGACTTTTTTGGTTTTGAGGTCGATCTTTTCCACAAAACCGGCCGCATGGTCAAGTGCGCCCCAATCGGAAACAATGAGCGTAGAATCATTGAGCAGGGCCAAACCGTCAAAAGCGCCTT
>CBIHPC010000085.1:0-21709 GCA_966211305.1 uncultured Niastella sp. | reverse complement strand
GTTTTCAGGAAGCAATGACCATGGCCTATCATACGTTCCATGGCGTTGAAACCCGTATTGTACGGATCTTCAATACATACGGCCCGCGCATGCGGTTGAACGACGGCCGCGCCCTTCCGGCATTTATTGGCCAGGCCTTACGTGGTGAAGACCTGACAGTATTTGGCGATGGTTCACAAACGCGCAGTTTTTGTTTTGTAGATGATCTTATTGAAGGTATATACCGTTTGCTGATGAGCGATTATGCACAACCGGTGAACGTGGGTAACCCCGATGAAATTTCTCTGAAAGATTTTGCCGAAGAGATCATTGCGCTTACCGCCACTACACAAAAGATCATATACAAACCGTTGCCTGTTGATGATCCAAAACAACGGCAGCCGGATATTACCCGGGCAAAAGAAGTACTTGGCTGGTCGCCCAAAGTAAGCCGTAAAGACGGGTTGAAAGTAACCTATGAGTATTTTAAATCTTTGCCTAAAGAAGAATGGTTCAAACAGCCAAAAGAGTTTGTGGCTAAGAAATAGATCAACGCTAAACGCTTAACGCATAAAGCTCAACGCAAACAGGCGTTCAGCGTTACGCGTTGAGCGTTATGAATTAATAATATACTATGAATAAACATACAAGAACGATCATGATCACCGGTGGGGCAGGTTTTATAGGCTCACACGTGGTGCGGTTGTTTGTAAATAAATACCCATCTTACCTGGTTGTGAATGCCGATGCATTGACCTATGCCGGCAACCTCGAGAATTTGAAAGATGTTGAAAAAGCAGCTAACTACCGTTTTGAAAAAGCCGACATCACCGATGCAGGCGCTTTAGAAGCCCTGTTCGAAAAATATAAGTTCGATGCGGTTGTTCACCTGGCCGCAGAAAGCCATGTCGACAGATCGATCATCGATCCGCTGGCTTTTGTAAAAACCAACGTGCTGGGTACTGCCAACCTGTTGCATATCGCCCGCAAGTATTGGGCAAACAGCGAAACCAAAATGGAAGGTAAACGTTTTATGCACGTTTCAACCGATGAAGTGTATGGTTCGCTTGGCTCAGCAGGTTTCTTTACTGAAGAAACCGCTTATGACCCCCGCTCTCCTTACTCTGCCTCCAAAGCATCGTCAGACCATTTTGTAATGGCCTGGTATCATACCTATAAATTGCCGGTGGTAATGAGTAACTGCAGCAATAACTACGGTTCTTACCATTTCCCCGAAAAGCTTATTCCTTTAATGATCAACAACATCGTAAATAACAAATCGCTTCCTGTATATGGCAAAGGCGAAAATGTGCGCGACTGGCTGTTTGTTGAAGATCATGCCCGCGCCATCGATGTGATCTTTCATAATGGAAGAACAGGCGAGAAGTACAATGTAGGCGGTTTTAACGAATGGAAGAATATCGACCTGGTGCATTTGTTATGTAAGATCATGGACGCCAAACTGGGCCGCCCCGAAGGCACTTCGGCCAAACTGATCACCTATGTAACAGACCGCCCCGGGCATGATATGCGGTACGCCATCGATGCAACCAAACTGAACAGGGAACTGGGTTGGAAACCTTCGCTTCAGTTTGAAGAAGGCCTAGAGAAAACGGTTGACTGGTACCTGCAGAACGGCGACTGGATAAAACACGTAACTTCGGGCGATTATCAGCATTACTACCAGGAGCAATACGCAAAACGTTAATTAGCTAATGTGATAATGAATGTGATAATGGAAAATACAGGGCCGGCTGAATATTCAAAAGGCTCCATAGCGCAAACACTGTTAATGTAAAATCTGCAATATAAAATCTGCAATATCTGATGCCGTTTATTGAAACAGGAATTCCGGGTCTGTTGGTTTTTGAACCTGTTGTATTTGACGATAGCCGGGGATTTTTTTACGAAGCATATAATCAAAAAATTTTTGGCGGGGCAGGAATTGAAAACCAGTTTGTACAGGATAATCAATCCCGCTCAACCTATGGTGTCATCAGGGGATTGCACTACCAGGTTGCCCCCTTTGCCCAGGCAAAACTGATAAGGGCATTGGCAGGTTCTATTCTCGATGTTGCGGTTGATATCAGAAAAGGCTCGCCCACATTCGGTAAAGTGTTTTCAATTGAACTATCCGCAGCCAATAAAAAGCAGTTATTCCTCCCGGCCGGTTTCGCGCACGGCTTTTCCGTATTGAGCGAAGTGGCTGAAGTATTGTATAAATGCGATCAGTTCTACAGCAAGGCCAGTGAACATGGCATTATATATAATGATCCCGCTTTGAACATCGACTGGCAGGTTCCCCTCGATAAAGCCATCGTATCGGATAAAGACCTGATACTTCCTGATTTTGCCAATTGTGTAAACCCATTTGAATACAAAGGATAATATTACAGTATGTCGCAACCAGTGATTGTGGTGACCGGCGCCAATGGACAGGTAGGACAGGAATTACGTGTGTTGGCGGCATCGTATCCCGCATTTGAGTTTGTTTTTACTTCGCACGATAATATGCCGGTAAATGATGAGGCTGCAGTACAAAAGGTATTTGCCGCACATCAACCGGCTTATTGTATCAACTGTGCAGCCTATACGGCTGTTGATAAAGCAGAATCGGAACAGGACATCGCTTACCAGGTGAATGCAGAAGGAACCCGCATCCTGGCTGCTGCATGTAAAACTTTCAATACCCGCTTTATTCATATTTCAACCGACTATGTATTCAATGGTCAGTCGCCGGCGCCTTATACAGAAGATGCGCCAACCGACCCGGTGAACCTGTACGGTGCTTCCAAATTAAAAGGCGAACAGTTGTGTTTGCAGCATAACCCCGAAGCCATCATCATCAGAACGGCCTGGGTTTATTCTTCATTTGGCAAAAATTTCGTAAAGACCATGATGAAGCTGATGCACGACCGTACGGCCATCAACGTCGTGAGCGACCAGGTAGGCGCGCCTACCTATGCAGCCGATCTGGCGGGATGTATGATGCAGATAATTGCCAATTGCCAATTGTCAATTGCCAATTGGTTTCCCGGAATATATCACTACAGCAACCAGGGCCGCATAAGCTGGTATGAATTTGCCGTTGCCATAAAAGTACTCACCGGCAGCGCCTGTACGGTGAATCCCATTCCTTCCGAACAATATCCCACACCCGCAAAGCGGCCCGCGTTCTCTCTTCTCGATACCAATAAAATTCAGAAAACGTTTCATTGCACCATTCCCGAATGGAAAGTGTCGTTGAAAAAATGCATTAGGTTATTGAGTTAGTTTACAGGTTAACCTGTAAACTCGTCAACCCATTCTAATCACTACCTCACACAATTCAATACTCCTTTTTTACATTCCATCATCAAGGCCGTTTTAAGCCCTGCATAACCCGCTACATTTGCCTCCACATACCGGTTATGGCTGCCATCGGTACGATGCCGTCAGCCACCATGTAATCATGCGCAGATTACCCTGAACAATTCATGCATTGCCCCGTACCAGGGCGCGATCGATCATTTATTATACAATTATAGTTGACCCATGAAACAAATGTGTACACTCCTGTTTGTGCTATTCAGTGTATTGGCAAAAGCACAAACAACCCCTACGGTGCCGGCCAGCAACATCCGGTTTACATCTGTCGATGGCGGCAGTTTCACCATCGGTTTCGATGTAGGTAATGGCGCCAATCATCTTGTTGTGATGAAAGAAGGAAGTGCGGTTACCGGTTTACCCGAGAACGGAAAAGATTATACCCCCGGTTCAAACTTCGCAACCGCAGGTGCTGAATTTTCGGCCCCCGGCGAATATGTAGTGCAGAAGAACAACTGGAACTCTGCGTCGGTAAGTAAATTAAAACCCGGCACCACCTATCATGTAGCAGTGTTTGAATATAATGGTACCGGCATAAACACCAAATACCTGGCCATTCCATTGAACGGCGAAAAGGCAACGGTAGTGGCGCCAACAGTACAAACCGGCAACGGTGTTTTTTCGGAGATTACAGGTAATACCGCCAAACTAAGCTGGACGAATGGTAACGGCGCCGGCCGGTTGATCTTTGCGCGTAAAGCAACCGCCGTAAATGCAGCGCCCGAAGATCTGAAATCTTATCAGCCTTATAACAATGGTGAGTTTGGAACAGGCACCGTCGTTAATGGCGACAATTATACTGTATACAAAAGTACCGGTTCAGGCGTCACCATCTCGAAACTGGAACCCAATACCAGTTATCATTTTGCATTCTTTGAATACAACGGAAATTCAACCCCGGTGTTTTTGAAACCGGCCGCTACTGCAAACGTTACTACCAATGCAGGCCCAACAAAACCAACCCAAACCATGGTTTTCTCTTCAATTGAAGGAAGCAGGTTAACGGTGGGAAGCAGTATTGGTAATGGCAGCCGGCGAATGCTTATTGCCCGTAAGGGAGCGCCCGTAACGGCCTTGCCGGTAAACGGAACGGTGTATACCGCAAATGCCGCGTTCGGTTCCGGTACCGAAATACAACCCGGTGAATTTATTGTTGGCAATAATAGCGGCAGCAGCTTTACCGTTACCAACCTTGAGCCGGCCACCGTTTATTATTTCCGGCTCATTGAGTATGATATAACCAGCGATAGCTATCCCTATTATTTAAACACGCCCAGGGATGGCAACAGAAGTACCGCTGTTGCACCGGTTACCACCGCAACCAATCTGGTTGTAAAGAATATTACCGGCTCAACGGCCTCGGTAAGCTATACGCCCGGCGGCAGCAGTTACCATATGGCGGTGATAAAAGAAGGAAGCGCGGTAGATGCCATTCCGCAGGACCTGGTTTTATATCCCGGCAATTCGAATTTCGGCCAGGGAACCCAGTTATCACCCGGTAATTATTCCATAGCCGGACAAATGAATGGAGGTGCTTTCTCCCTTAACTCGCTCAAAGCCGGTAAAACCTATCACATAGCTATTTTTGATTACAACGGAACCAATTACCCCGTTTATAATAAAACACCGGCTACTATCAGTTTTTCAATTCCGTTAGAACCGACGCAGGCGGCCACCGCATTTTCGCAACAATCGAGAGATGGCGACCGCATGCGGGTATTGTGGACAAGCGGTAACGGCGGTAAAAGAATAATAGTTGCCCGCAAAGACCAGGCGGTTACCTATAAACCGGGCGACGGCAGCAGTCATACCGCGAATAGCGTTTTCGGTGTGGGTACTGAAGAAGCCACAGGTGAATATGTGGTATACGATGGTTCGGGTTATTATTTCGATTTGACCGGTCTGGAAAAGAACACTACTTACCACTTCGCCGTGTATGAATACAATACATCCGATGCCGGCGACAATGATTATTTAACAACTACCTTTTTAACCGGTAACGCAGCTACCTTGCCCTGGCCAACGGTACAAACAAGCGGGTTGAATGCAACGGGTATTCAGGGAACACAGGCTACTATCAGCTATGTAGCCGGTAATGGCAGCAACAGGTTGTTCTTTATGAAAGCCAATACACCGGTTGATGCGTTCCCGCAGGATGTATCGGTATATGCAGGTCACAGCACTTCGTATGGCGGCGTACAGGTAGGCAGCACCGGCAACTATTTGGTATATCGCAGTTCCGCAGCCAGTGGCAATTTCACTGTAACCAACCTGGCGCCTAATACAACTTATTATGTATCGGCCTGGGAGTACAACGGTTCATCGGCGCCTGCATATCTGGAGCCTGGCAGCACGTATAGTTTTACCACTACCGATCTGCCCGGCGCTACCACGCCAACCGTAGCAGCTGCTGCACCGGTTATCGCAGCTGTGGATGGCAATAAGTTCACTTTTAAATTCACGAGCGGGAACGGAGCAGGCCGCATTGTAGTGATGCGTGCCGGCAATGCGGTGAACTTTACACCGGCCGGCGCAACCAATTACACCGCCAATGCTTCATTTGGCAGCGGCGCCAACCTCGGCAGCGACCAGTATGTGGTGTATAATGGCACCGGTAACACTGTTTCCATTACCGATCTGCAACCGGCAACAACTTACTACCTTACTGTTTTTGAATACAATGGTACCGGTACATTACAACGATACCTTACCAGCAGCGTACTGGCTGCCACCGCCGCCACCGTTGCTGCCCCAACTATAGCGGCAAGCAATGCGGTTGTTTCATCAACCACCACCAGCATGACCCTTAACTGGACCAATGGTAGTGGAGAGAACCGGCTGGTTGTTGTAAAGAAGGGAAGTGATGTTATGGCTTCACCTGCCGACCTGGGTGTGTATCCTGCCAATGCGATCTTTAAGTCAGGATCACAAATTGCGATCGACGAATATGTGGTATATGCAGGCGCCGGTAACAATGTTACTGTAACCGGTTTAACCGCAGGCGATGTGTATTACTACAAAGTTTTTGAATACAATGGTTCAACAGCGCCGGTATACAATACTTCTGCTGTGTTGAGTGGCAGCATAGCCACCGGCACATTGCCTGTGACCTGGCTGTACTTCAATGCCACCCAAAAGAGTGATAGCGTAGTGCTCGCCTGGGGAACTTCGGCAGAAATGAACAGCGCCTGGTTTATTGTAGAAAGAAGTTCAAATGGCATTGACTTTATGGAGGCAGGAAGGGTAGCTGCGAAGGAGAACAGCACAGTTGACCAGCATTACAGGTTTACTGATGTTGTTCCCGTTGAGCAGAAAATGTATTACCGGTTGAAACAAACAGATGAAGACGGTTCATACAGTTATTCTAAAATCGTGACGGTTCAAACCGCAGTACAAACGGCAGCGCGTATACAACCCAATCCGGTTCAGCAAAGCTTCCGCATTCATTTGCCCGATAATTCGCAAAACGCAACAATGACCATTTTTAGTGCAGCCGGAATACTGGTGCACAAACAGATCGTACGCCACCTGCAAACAGTGAATGTGCAACAGCTTGCTGCAGGTATGTATTATCTAAACATACAGCAGGGCGGTAAGCAGTTCGGATTGAAGATGTCGAAACTATAAACGGTAATTCATACATACACAAATACAACACGGGGCCATTTTTATGGCCCTGTTACCCCCCTTCCCGCTGAAGGGGGATATTTATTATTGATGATGTTAAAACGTGCATGACTTAATTATTGGAAGGCTTGTAAATAAAAATAGAAAGACAATTAAGATAATAAAGTGGTTGTGATACTCCCTCTTTGGGGCCGGGGGGGTGAAAAAAATCCCGCTAAGTGAAGCGGGACCTGGTTTCCGTACTGAGGATATTACTTATTTGATGGCCGTTATGGCCGTGCCGCCATGTTTGCTTTCTGTTTTAACAATGCCGAACCCAGGTGCAAACCATTCTGTTCCTTCGATGTTGAATGGCATTCCAATGCCCATTGTTTTTATAGTGATCTTGCTCTTATACGTGATCTTGAAACATTCCCAGGTGCCTGCCGAAGTCGTAACACTTTCTTTGCCTGCCACGGTGCGGTCGCTTGTCACCATATTTACGTTCTGTTTCATGCCGGAGTTGTCTATGGTCATATCTAAAGTGGCATCTTTTAATTTATCGCCTGCTTTCATGTTAGCGGGGTATTCCATATAGATCTTATCGGCTTTTACATCGGCTTTTGAAAACTGCTCCTGTTGCATTTGCGGTAATTTCATTTTCATATCAACCATCATAACGCCGCCGCTGCAGGCTATTTCACTGAGACCCTTTGCAATTGATTTTCCTTTTTCGCTGAACATTTCTGAATTGACGGTGGCTGTAGTGTTGCTGCCGTTCTTTGAAACATTCGATACTGTATACACCTGCTTGCCATCGGGCTTGCCCTTTTTATTGTAGATGGTCATTTCAATTGTCTTGTTCTCTTGCAGGAAATAGTAAGAGTTGCAATCCTGGCCAAAGCTGGCGGTTGAAAGCAGGCCAATAAAACCGGCTGTAAGAAGAGTTGCTCGCATAAACAATGTTTGGGTGTTACATGAAAAAGCAAAGTAACAACCAAAAATAGTATTGCGTTATACCCTTTTCGTGGTAAAATTTTGATCGCTCATCAACCGGCGGTGGTGGGTTTTGGGTAGAATAAATCAGCTTAAATGATTTAGTACCTGAGTGATCCTCTATTTCTTTGAGCGTAGTGGTAGGGTAAGCTTATGAAGCAGCGCGTAAGTTAAGTTATTGAGATACTCGTTGCCTCGTTCCCTTGCTTTTTACTTCTTAAACGTAGAATCGCCCAGTTTGCGGCGGAACATTGTCATTCTGTTTACGATCTCTTTAATGACCGTGTCGAATTTTTGCAACTGGTCGGGCCGGCAGATGGCGCGTACTTTTTGGAAATGACGGAAAGTAACGAGGTCGAGTTTTTTCTGCATTTCGGCAATTTCGTTGCTGTGAGCTATAAGCATGGAATCTGTTGTTTCGGCGTGGTTCAACAGATCAAAGAATCTTTTTTTTGTGGAGCGAATAGAATCCATCACCGGCTTTTGAATGGCGATCATTGAATCGCGCAGCTTCCAGTAAGCAGCTTCCTGGCCGGCATCGAACTGCATCTGGTCAACCAGGAATTGTCCCATCCGTTTTTCCCGGTTGCCGCCATTGCGGCCGGGACCGCCATAATGCGCGGGTTTTTTAAACCAGTAAATAGAAAGGGTGGCTATATTGGTCAACAGTAAGATCGCTACAAGTACCAACAGCCATTTTTGACGGGGGGGCCTGATCATGGTTCCAGTGAATTTTCATTATATACAGGGTACACACCGGCCGGGTATTCGGCGGCAACTATTTGTCCTGATTCAATATTACTATTGGAATGGTTGTTTTGCTCCCACATTTTCACAACGGTGGTGGCGTTTGCAATGATTATGATAGCAGCAATCGTTAAGGCCAGCACGGGCCTGGTAAGCCAGCGGCCAAGCGGGCCGCCCTGATCAAACTCCTGCTCCATTCTGCCTTTGAGACGGGTATACATAAAGTCAGGCGCTTTGGCCCGCTGTATGCCCTCCAGGCTATTCAGCACCGCGTCTATCCGGGAGTCGTTATTTGGATCGATTGACATAAATCTAATTTACGATGTAAACTTATACATTTGACGCTAATAATTCACAAATCCTTCGTATGTCTTACTTGTCTTGTGAATTATTCTGTTGATAATGTTTTTCAAGCAGTTTCCGCAGGTTTTGCCGCGCCCTGAATAACAGGGATTCCACCGCCGAAACCGATAACTCCATAACATCGGCAATTTCCTGGTAACTCAACTCCTCCGTTTTATGTAATGTAAATGCTACTTTCTGATTATCAGGCAGTTGATTGATCATTTGGAAAAGCAGCGCCGCCTGTTCCTTTCTGTCGAGCGCTACGCCCGGGTGTTGAAAATCAACGGGATCATGTACCAGTTCGTCGTTTGGCCCGAAAAGGCTGGTTATAAAGGCGAAACGTTTTTTCCGTTTGCGGCTGCGGATGTGATCGAGGGCCTTGGTAGTGGTAATGCGATAGATCCAGGTGGAAAGCCGGGCATCGCCCTTGAACTGGTCAATTGACCTGAATACCTGAATAAATACCTCCTGCGCAACGTCTTCGGCATCCTCACTGTTTTGAACAATCCCCAATGCGGTGTTATATACCAGGTCCTGATAGTTCGTTACCAATGATTTGAATGCCTGTTCGTCTCCTGCCCGGAGTTGTTGTATCAGTTCCAGTTCGTTCAAAAAAACGGCCGTTTAGTGTTTGAAATTGAGCCTACAACTTACGAAATCCTGCGATATGTAAATATAAAAGCAGACAGACCGGCCAAAAGTGTGGATTAAACTTCCGGTTTTCACTTAAGGACGGTAAAGTCACTGGCTGAAAGATTAACCCATGCAA
The DNA here is from genome assembly GCA_966211305.1 of uncultured Niastella sp. Taxonomy (GTDB): domain Bacteria; phylum Bacteroidota; class Bacteroidia; order Chitinophagales; family Chitinophagaceae; genus Niastella. The sequence goes on along the minus strand of CBIHPC010000085.1, from coordinate 11,901 downwards.
ACAGTGATTGGCAGAAGGCGTACCGCGTTGGTAAGTTTGGTGTTTGACCCGTTTGGAGTATGGGGAAGGAGCAAGCCCGGGTCGCAGCCAAAATAAAAAAGCCCCTCCGATTACATTGGAGAGGCTTTTGTTACCCGACCTGGATTCGAACCAAGACAAGCAGAACCAGAATCTGCGGTACTACCGTTATACTATCGGGCAATCAAGAAAAGAACGTACCCTCCTGAAAGGCGGGTACAAATTTAGAAATAATCTGGATGGCAGCAAAAAAAGAATATTGGGGAAGCGGTTGAAAGGTTAATAAGGTCGAAAAGTTGATAAAGGGGTGTTAAAATGGAATTTTATCGGTCGGGAAGTCAATAAGCGGACCGGGGGCTGAAAGCGCCTTACCCGGTGACGTCGGATTGAATGATGATGGGGTGAACGGGAAGGTTTTGACCATTTGCCATGTAAGAGAAAAGTGGCGGCTGGAGGGAGATGGGGGCTGAAATAAAAACGGTGAGCCTCGAAAGGCCCACCGTAAACGCTGCCATGTAATTACTAACTGCTAAAATCGTGAATCGGCCATCTGCAAACGTGAATCGGCAGTTCGCCGCCAGGCGAAGCGCAGACTATCTCAAACTTCTTCCACTGCTTCATTATAAGTTTTACATTCGATATTCAATATTCTTCTGTATTCCCTTTCTCATTTCTACTGCGTATCCCACCAAACCCTGTCCGTCAATCTTGCCGACTGCACACTTCGCGGGTTCGACGTGATCTCCACCTGCGGGTACAACAACCGGCGCGGAATATCCGATAGTGCATTTGGCACTTTCGTTAACTGCGGATAACCCGTCCGCCGCCAGTCATTGAAATTCTCTATCGATAAAAAGTTCGCGATCTTCTTTTCTTCCATGATCCGCTGCAATGCATTGGCCGCAGTAAGCGTGCCCCTGCTGGCGAGGTAAGCATTCTCATCGGCATTATCGACGCCCAGTTTGCTCATGTGCGATTTTATCGCATCCCGGTAAACCGGCTCCGCCGCCGCAAATCCTGATTTTATCAACGTAGCTTCCGCTTTCAGGAACAAGGCTTCCGAATAATTAAAAACATACATGGGTGAACCGGTATTGCCAATAGCCGGTCCGGCCAGCGAATATACATCGAGGCTGCCACTGATATTTACCGAACCTATCGGTCGCCCATTGTACATACCCGTTTGTTTGGCCGGTGCTATTAACTTCGGCAGGCGGGGATCATTACGCACAACCAGCGTATCTACACAGGCCGATGACAACACCAGCGTCGATACCGGGCGCGTATTCATAAACCAGGGACTTTCCTCGCCGGCCCCGCCCGGGTACTCCAGCTTCATATCGTCACTGTTACCGGTCATTCCATTTTGTAAAGCTGTTAATGCCAGCTCGGCTTGTCCGGTCGGTGTATAACCCGGGGCGTTGGTAAGATGCATATAATACCGCGCCTTCAGCGTATAAGCCAGCCTTTTCCATTTGTCCATATTTCCCTTATAGAAATAATCATCATCGCCGGGTTTTATAACGGCGTTCCTGTCAATGTCGGCGATGCCGTCATCAAGCAGTTGCTGTATCGATTTGTAAATGTTTTCCTGTGAATCGTATGCGGGTTGCAGTTGGCTGCTGCCGTTAAAGGCATCGCTGTAGGGAACATCGCCCCAGTAATCGGTTGCAACGCCTAAACAAAGCGCGGTCAGTATTTTTGCAATCCCCGAATAATTATGATTGCCATTGAGAACGGCGTTATCGTTCATCACCTTCAGGTTGTTGAGGCTGGTTACATAAATATTCCGCCACGAGCCGTCGAGGTCAGCATTGAAGATCCAGTAAGTGCCATGGTTGGGTACGGGCTGGTTCAGTGCCACATTTTGCATAAAATGGTTTATCAATATGCCGGCCATACCGTTATCGCCCGCGCCGCCTGCAATTACAGAGGAGATATTTAATTCAACGGGGGCCAGTATCAGCGCCTCCTGTACGGTGAGCGGGTTATTAGGGTCGTTATTTACATCGATGAACTTTTTACACCCGGTGATGTGTATAACGCAGATGGCGAGAAACAGGATATATGATGATGTGCGCATAATTTCTTTTTTTTATTGTTAGAACGATGAGCATTTTATAATCCGACTTTCAAACTGATATTGAACGAGCGGGCGGTGGGGGTAGAGAAGGAGTAGATCCCCAGCGATCCGTTCGATGAACCGAATGAATTGGTTTCGGGATCGCCACCGGTAAAGTGCGGACTATGGATCCACAGGTTCCTGCCGGTAAGTGTTAATGAAGCTGACTTTAGCGGGGTTTTCTCAATAAGTTTCGAAGGCAGTACATAACCGATGCTTACGTTACGGAGTTTGAGATAGGTAGCGTCCTGGATAACAGATTCCACTACGCCGGAAACCGCACGCCAGTAATCCTGCCCTTTTACCGGAACGGTATTGGCTTTACCGTCAACGGTACTGATGCCCTGTACTACGCGCACTTCGCGGTCTTCCGTAACTTTTGGCGTGCCATAAAAATAACCGTAACCATCGACGTTATTTTCGGTAACACCGCCCTTGCGCATATCAAAAAAGAAACTAAGGCTGAAGGGGCCGTAGCTCATGTTGTTGGTTAACCCGGCCAGCCAGTCGGGCGAAATATTACCAAGTATGCCTTGTTGGGTAGCGGTGAAAGGAACACCGCTTGCATTGATCAGCAATTGACCGGTTGCGCTGTCGCGGGCAAAACGGTTGCCGAACTTAACGCCATAAGGTTCGCCCACGATCGCCTGCGTAAACCCAACGCTAACGCTTTTCAGATCATCGCGCAAGGCCAGCACTTTGTTGTTGAGTTTTGTAAAGCTGAATACCAGGTCCCAGTTGAATTTTCCGCTTCTGACGGGGTTTGCGTTCAAAAGTATTTCCAGTCCTTTTGTTTGCATGCGTGCAGTATTGATGGTGGTTTGATTGTAACCGGTAGCGGGCGATATGGTAACGGGTATCAATCCATCTCTTACTTTTTTATAGAACCATGAGATCTCGGCGCCGATGCGGCTGTTCAATGCTTTCAGCTCGATGCCGGTCTCAAATTCACTCACCAGTTCGTTCTTCAAAAAGGGGTTGCCCAATACCTGGTTCAACAGAAAACCATTCTGCTCTTTGAAGGGAAAAGAAATGCCGGCAATCGTATTGCCGTTTGTTGAGCTTATGCTTAAATAAGGTGTTGTTAAGGAATAGGCATTTACATTGTCATTACCAACGGTAGCGTAGGAAACGCGTAGTTTACCAAAGTTGATAATGTTTGTGATGTTGGGTGAAAACAGCTCAGAGAATACAAAACCCGCGGCTGCTGAGCCGTAAGGATAGAAGTTATTGTTTTTTGCCAGCACCGAACTGCCATCATACCTGCCTGTCAGCGCGAGGTTGAGGAAACGGTTGTATTCAATATTCGCCTGGGCGTAGAAGCCTGTTTTACGGGTAAGGTAATTTTTCTCGCTATAGGTTTGGGTAGAAGCGTTCGCTACGTTATCATAGCCGCCGGTTATCGATAAACCCACACCCCGGCCTTCTACGTTTTGCGAATAGGTTGAAAGAACGTTATTCCCCAATAACAACTGCACATTGAATTTATTGAACTGTTTATGGGCGTCGATAATAAGATCGTGATTGTATTGCCTGAACGTGTTTACGCGGTCGACCACTACGCCATTCAGGTTGGCTGCCGACCCGCGGGCTTCATAGTATTTCACCTGCTCGTTGTATGTATCGAGGCCCATTCTTTCGGTAATGTTCAGCCAGTTGAAAGGCGAGTATGTTAAAGTGATTACAGGAATAAAGCGGTTGACGGTCCCCTTTGTATAAATATTATCAAGCACCCAGTAGGGATTATTTCGCGAGAACCGGAAAACACGTTGCGAACCGTCGGGGTTAACATAGGGATGCGGGTTCCAGGATATGGGTGCTGAATAAATGGTCCAGATAGGGCTTTCCAGGATATACCCTTCGGGCATGCGATTGGTGCGGCTGTTGGCGTAATTGAATTGAAAAGTGCCGGTGATCTTGTCGGTAAGTTTGGTAGTGAACTTGGTAAAAACCGAATGCCTTTTCAACGAGGTGGTTGGAACAATCCCTTTTTGATCGAAATAAGAATACGATGCAAAATAATTGGAGCCTGCATTGTTCGAGCCCGAAAAGCTGATAGTGCTGTTGCTGGTTACACCGGTTTGAAAGAAGTCTTTCACCTGGTTGCGCTTTTGCACCGGTGCTCCGTTCACCCGCAGCGTATCCATTAATGGTCCCCAGGAACTGCTGGCTTTATCTATATCGCCATCATAATATACATTGTCATAAACAACGCCGCCGATATCTTTCCGGTCGCCCTGAGCGTATTTGCTTTGTATCTCAGGGAAGATGCCGCTTTCGAACGACAGGTCCTGCGAAAGCGTTATTGCCGGCTTTTTACTGTTAGCGCCGCTTTTGGTAGTGATCATAACCACGCCCCGGGCGCCGGCTGACCCATACAGGGCCGTAGCGGCGGCGCCTTTCAAAACGTTCATGCTTTCTATAATGGAGGGATCGAGATCGATAAGGCGGTTACTGCCGGGGCCGCTGTTCACCGCGCCGGTTTCGGAGTTATTGATAGGGATACCGTCAACAACGATCAACGCTTCATTGTTACCGATGATAGAAGTAACGCCCCTGATCACGATGCGGCTCGAAGAACCTGGTGTACCGGAAGAACTGGTGATCTGTACACCGGCTACTTTTCCCGTCATGGCATTGAGCACGTTCGGTTCTTTAGCCCTTACCAGTTCTTCGGCTTTTAATTCCTGCGAACTAAAGGTGAGGTTTCTTTTCTCGCGTTTCACGCCGAGTGCTGTAACAACTACTTCGTTCAACGACCTGTTGTCGGCAGTTAAAGTAATGGTCACGAAATCCTGCATACCCGTTTTAACTTCGCTTTGGATATAACCGATGGCAGATATTACCAGCGTGGCTTTGGCCGGAACGCTCAGTTCGAAAGAACCGTCGTCGCTGCTGCTGGTGCCGGTTTGTGAGCCTTTTACAAGAACGGAGGCTTTGGGTAAAGGCGCCCCGTTCTCATCCTGCACCTTGCCCCTTACCAGTTTGTTTTGTGCCCATGCACCGGAATGAATAAACAGCGTTACCGTAAATGCGATGATACTTAGCAGTTTTGATTGCATTGTTGTGATGTTTTGGTTTGTGTCGTAAAAAAACTACGGCGGGGTCTTTTCGGTTATCCGAATGGTTTGTACAATCGTTAGAGTACAGGACCAGGCTGCTGGGAGAAGTTCTTGGAAAGGGCGAATGCGCATTTCCTTAGTGTACGAATTTATATTTATGGTTGAAAAATGTGTTGATGGTTCTTGACGACTTGTTTACAGATATTGATTTAAAAATCACAAGAACCAAATCACAAGAACCAAATCACAAGAACCAAAAAATAAAACCCAAAGCTCAGGAACCAGAAACAGAAAACAAAAGATCATATAACAACCGCTAATGTCACCTGCCGGGATTTTGGGATTTGAGGTTTGTTTGGTTTTTAAAATTTTAAATTGGGATTTATTTGGTTCTTGTGATTTGATATTTGGAGCTTTCTTATGCCTTTTTCATTAAATTTCAAACCACGAAAAATTGAACATGACAATTAAAATAAGAGTCGACGATACAATTGTACTGGAACTGCTAGATTATCATCATGCCGAATTGTTGTACCAGCTGGTGAAAGTCAACCGGCTGCACCTGCGGGAATGGCTTCCCTGGGTCGATCACCTGCGCACAGTGGACGATTTCAGAAAATACATCAACAACTCAAAACAGCGCTATGCCAATCATACGGAGATAGGTTACGTTATCCTGGTCAATCACGTCATGATTGGGCGGATAGGCTTTTACAATATCGATCCTGTCAATAAGAGTGCTTCCATAGGTTACTGGCTCGATAAACAATCGCTGGGCAAAGGAATTATCACCCGCAGTTGTAAAGCAATGATCGATGACGGGTTCAAACGCCTGCGCCTAAACCGCATAGAAATAAGGGCCGCTGTAGAGAATTTTAAAAGCCAGGCCATTCCCCTACGGCTGGGTTTTACCAGAGAAGGAGTAATACGCCAGGGCGAGTTCGTGAACAACCAGTTTGTCGATCTGTATGTATATTCCCTGCTTAAGGAAGAGTGGGAGAGCCGGCGCTAAACATATTTGCAATTTGACATTTGTCTGCCCCTGTTGAACTTTTATGTATATACCTATAGGTAGAACTATGTAATTGTATAAGAAACAAATGTTTATGCACAAACAATGGCACTGTATAAGATACTAATGTATGGGAACGTTTTTCTATTTGTGGGAATGAAAACCCGGTGCCTGATTTGATTAGCGTTGATTGTAAAGTGATTACATATTGGCACAGTTTCGGGTGATAAAGCATGAAACGTTCCCGTGACCTTTAATATATTCTGAGCGCCCTATGAACTCGTCCTTTACAACCAATTACCGTGAAATGGCCCCCTGGCTGGAAGCAATACTCAACGACTGCCAGGACGCCGTATTTATTACCGACAGGCATTTTAACCTGATACACTGGAATGTATCAGCAGAAGAATTGTGGTTCAGACAACCTAAAAGGCCTGCCAAAAAGAATATCATCGATTTTATCTACCAACTGTTCCCGGGGCATGTAGAAGTGCATTCGCAGCTGCAAAGGGCCATCTCGCTCGATGAACAGGTTGAAGATATTTTTGTTTCCACACCCGACGACCGCACATTCCGTGTTTCATGTTATACGCATAAATTTCCCGGCACACAATACCTGCTCGATGTGGTGATCATCCTGCGCGATCTGCAGGCTGCCATTCACAGTAAAAAAGATATCAAACCGGGGGGCTTATATAAAACCCTGCTCAACTCACTCGAAGAAGGGGTAATGCTGATGCAGGGCGACCAGGGCACTATCATCTCCGCTAATCACAAAGCCTGCGATATTATCGGTATTGCCCATGAACGGATCATTGGTAAAAACCTTACCGAGTTGAGCGTGAAAGCGTTCAGGGAAGACGGATCACCCATGTCGGTGAATGAATACCCGGCGATGATAACCTTGCAAACCGGCGTGGTATTCCATCAATCGATCGTAGGTTTAATAAATGCAAAAGGAAAACTTACCTGGTTATCGGTAAATACCTGTTTGCTGGAAGAGTTCAATGGCTCGGTGCCCGGGTTGATAGCTGTTACCTTTAACGACATCACCGCCTGCAGGGAGGCCGAATCGCGGTTGTCTGAAAGCGAATACATCTTTAAGTCGTTCATGAACAATACCCACAGTCCCGCCTGGATCATCGACGAGGATGGCTTTATCATTTACATGAATGATATTTTCAAAAGCGTGTGGAATCTGAACGACAGCCACCTGTACAGCAATATGCGCGACCTGATGCCGCAGCACATGGTTGAACAGTATATGATCAATAACCACCGCGTACTCGATTCGGGCCAGCCGCTGATCACTATAGAAAACTCCCTGCGCCGCGATGGCACGCCTGGCGTATACCTGGTATTTAAATTCCTGCTGCAAACCTCAACACCTAAAAGACTTATCGGCGGACAGTCGATCGATATCACCGAAGAGAAAAGGGCCCGGCAGGAAATTGAAAAAGTAAACGAACGGTTTTATTATACAACCAAGGCCACATCCGATTATATCTGGGACTGGAACATAGAGAACGGCACCATCTACCGCAGCGAACCGTTCAGCCAGCTGACAGGGTATTTGCAAAACGATATGGAGAACGACCTGTACTGGCTGCTTGAAAAAATTCATATCGACGACCGCCAGCGGGTGATGCAGCATATCAATGCCTGTTTAATGGCACGCAATAATTACTGGCACGATGAATACCGTTTCCGTTGCGCCGATGGCAGCTATAAATATTTATCCGATAAGGGTTATATCATTTATAAAGATGGCATTGCTGTACGGGCCATTGGCGCCATACAGGACCTTACCGAAAAGAGAAAACTGGAAGAAGAGCTGACGCAGCAAAAGGAGAAAGAGCGCATCCGCATTAACCAGGCCATGATCACCGGGCAGGAATATGAGCGCAATGAAATTTCGAAAGAGTTGCACGATAATGTGAACCAGATCCTGTCATCGGCCATGATCATGTTATCGACCGCCCGCGGAAATACCGATGATAAAGAATTTCTGATAGATAAAACCTCGCAATACATCGACCTGGCCATCCAGGAAATACGTAAGATCTCCAAATCACTGAACTCATCCATCATCAGGGAAGTGGGTTTAATCGACCCCGTAGAAGATATCATCAAGAACATGCAGTTGGTACGCCCCATTGTGGTTGATTTTGAATGCGACCCATCCCTGGAAGAGGAATTGTCGCACGATGTGCAGCTGATGATCTACCGCATTATACAGGAGCAAACCAACAACATTATACGGTATGCCGAAGCCGGTTATGTACGAATTGCTATTGAACAAATTGGCAATCAGCTGACCCTGCTGATCCAGGACAACGGAAAAGGGTTCGATGTCAAAAAACAAACAAAAGGCATTGGCCTGCTGAACATCCTGAACCGCGCCGAAACGCTGGGCGGAACCCTTTCAATCGATACCAGGCAGGGAGGCGGCTGCCGTTTATTGGTGCAGATCCCGGTGGCATGACGAAAATCAGGTAGAATGTGCTTACAAAGGGTTTTATTTGTTGCTAATTGATTAGCACAAATAAGAAAGCCCGGGAGTATGATGAATCCGCTAAAAAAAATTGATGAGCAGGCATTGGTGACAGAGATCCTGATGGGAGATTACCGTACTGCCGATGTCTTCAAAAAGTATAATATCGATTATTGCTGCGGGGCCCGCTGGCCTTTGCAAACAGCCTGTGAGCTGCGCGGCCTCGATACCGCTGTTGTAAAGCAGGAGCTGGAAGAAGCTACCCGTACCGTTCATATTTCAACCGCATTGCCATTTGACCGTTGGCCGCTTGATTTTCTGACCGATTATATTATACATGTTCATCATACTTATTTGCGAAGCACGCTGCCGGCATTGGGCAATCATCTCGCTCACTTTATAACCGAACACCGGAAAAAGTTTCCCTGGCTCGATGAACTCGAGCAACAATTCAAACTGCTGCATACGCAAATGCTGTTGCTGATGATCCAGGAAGAAGAAAGCATTTTCCCCTATATAAAACAAACACACCGGGCATATACCTCAAATGATTCCCTGGCCGGTTTATACACCCGCACATTACGCAAACCGGTTGAAAAGGTAATTGAACAGGAGCACCGGCTGGTAACGGAAGTATTGCAGCGAATGCGTGCGCTTACCGATAATTACACGCTGCCGGCCAACGCCTGCCGCAGCCATTATGTGGTGTTCATGAAGTTGCGCGAGCTTGATAATGATCTCGTACAGCACCTGCACCTCGAAAAAGTAGTGATGCTGCCGCGTGTGCTGCTGATAGAAAATGAATTGAAGCTAATGTGAAATGTGATAATGTAATAATGTGATAATTAGATAATGTGATAATGCATTCTGTACAGCAGGCTGTATTTCCCAGGCCTCAAAAGACGGCAAGGCTCAATAGTGCTATAATAGCTTAGTTTGCGAACTGTCTTTGTATTTCATTATCAAATTATCACATTATCAAATATTCAAATTAAGGTATCGGTTCTGCGCCGCCGCTTGTCATCCAGGGCAAATTGAATTTATGGAACTCTATCGAGCGATGGCTGTTACCGCTGTCGCCGGTGTTCTCATTTATTTCTATAAGCGCGCCGATGGTGTAGTCGGCTGTTTTCACCATACTTGAATAACCACCCTTGCCTTGTGCAAAAGCCTCACTGTCGGTTAACCAGTCATATATCTTACGGCTGATGGGCCAGGTTACCCCGCCATCATAACTAATGCGCACACGCATCTTACAGCGTGTTTCCGTGCTGGCCGAATTCAATACCATAATACGGTCGGGTGAACCGGTATACCGTACTATTGAACCCTGGCAGGCGGGATCGAGCAATACATTGTCCGGGGCAAAAGCGCTGAAGCTGCCGGTAAGTGTGCCCCGTGATACATGCCGGCGTTTGGCATTTGCCCAAACCGTACTGGTAGGACGGTCGTTGCGCATAAGCCGGCCATCGTTCAGTTCTACAATAGCGCCTTCGCTGGTTCCACCGGGTATCAGCTTGTATTTCCAGGTAGCGCCATGATCGGTGCTATAGATATTTCTGCCCTGTGCAGGAATGACCAGGGTGCCGTTGCTGGTTTGAATGCCAACACCGGGCCCGATGGCGTCCCAGGTATAATTTGGCGGCAGCAGCGTACTGGTCATATCGGTTGGGGTAGAAAAAGTAAGGCCGTCATTATCGCTGTAGGAATAATATACTTTTCGATCGCCCCAGGTATCTATTTTGTCATAACCATCGGTGCCGCCGATATTCTTGGTGGCGGAGTTCCAGTTCATAAATACCCAAATGCGGCCGGTATTGCGGTCAACCACGGCCGTTGGGTTACCCCAGGTGCCCTGGCCTGCGCCCACTACTTCCAGCATCGACGACCACGTAGATCCATTGTCGGTGCTTCGTTTGTATTCTACATTGATATTGCCATGGTCTTTGTTCATGCTCATACGCCCTTCTACAAAAGCAAGCAGCGTATTGGCATTGGTGCGAACGATGGAAGGAATACGGAAGGAATGGTAGCCATCGCTGCCGCCATCAAAGATCTTTACATACGTATGGGTTTGCGTGGCTTCGGTAACAGGCTGCCGTTCTTCATTGGTGGAAGCCGGCTGAACGGCGGTTCCTTTTTTGCAGGCTGTAGCTGATAAAAGTACAAATGCGGCCAGTGTAATAAGGCCGTGTAACCTGTTGGCGCATGTTGTGCCCTGGGATTTTGTTTGTTTCATTTGTTAAGTTTTATGTTATGAAGCATATGTGTCCGGCGTTCCCGGCGAACAAACCGAACACATGTTTAATGCACATAGCTTCCTTTGAAACAAACCGGTTAAAAGAGCACTGGTGAATCCCTTATAGCGGTTGTATTTCCTGTGGGGAGTTCTTTGTTTAGCTCATAAATTTTTGAGGTGTAAATTTTGTCAGGTGGTAAATTGTTAGCGAACCCGCTCACCATTCACCATTGACAAATCACCACGTAGGTTTCCTCACCTGTCCATATCCGCCTCCTTTCGGTCTGTCTTCAAAATGCAGGTGTGGACCGGTAACATTACCGGTAGCGCCTACTTCACCTATTTTTTGTCCGGCCACTACTTTGGTTCCCGTGCTTACAGAGCGAACCGAAAGATGGCAATACACATAGTCGCGGCCATTGGTGGCGCGCAAACCGATCCAGCGGCCATAGGCGCCACCGTTATTGTTCGACCATACAATGGTGCCACCCAGCACGGCTACTACTTTGGCGCCGGTAGGTGCGGCATAATCGTCGCCGGTATGGTAACCTGCTGCATACCGTGGATTTTTTATGCCATAGGGATAGGTTACCTTATAACCCGGAACCGGTGAAGCTACCCGGGCTGCGGCGGCTGCGGTTGCGGTTTCTGCTTCTTCTACCGGTGCGGTAACCGGTGTTTGTTCCGGCTCTGAATCATTGGCGCCCGGTGTGGTTGTTGACTTCTCTGCTTTGTTACAAGAAAATGCTGTTAATAATAACAGACCTAAAAACAGTTTGCCTGTGGTGTTTCTTTTCATAGTTGTTTGTTTAGTTTTATTTTGATTATAGATACTTGTAAAGTGCATCATCGGGTTTTGCGCATCGGGCGGTTGTTTGTCAATTGGCCACTCGCCACTTACCACTCGCTATTTCACTACTAATAGTTTTTTGCTAACGGCTTTCCCTGAAGATG
>CBIHPC010000084.1:0-21762 GCA_966211305.1 uncultured Niastella sp. | reverse complement strand
AGTTCTCTTCAACCGATCCCAACCTGTTGATGTTTTGTCATGAAGGACCCTGGCACAAGGTAAACCGTATATGGACCGTTGATGTGCGCAATGCCAGCAAAGAGAATGCAAAGCTGATGCACATACGCAGCATGGATATGGAGATTGCCGGTCATGAGTGGTTTGCACCCGATGGCAAAACCATCTGGTTCGATCTGCAGCAACCCCGCGGCAGTACTTTTTATGTAGCCGGGGTAAACGTAAAAACGCTCAGGGAAAAGAAGTACCAGCTGCAACGCAATGAATGGAGCATTCATTATAACACAACACCCGATGAAAATTTATTCGCCGGTGATGGCGGCGATCCCGGCCAGGTGGCCAAAGCGCCAGACGGGCGATGGATTTATTTATTCAGGCCGGAAGGCGACCATTTTAAATCGGAGAAACTGGTGAACATGCAGCACCATAATTATAAGCTGGAACCCAATGTGCATTTTTCTCCCGATGGAAAATGGGTCATCTTCAGAGCGAATTTTGAAGGGGTAGAGCAGGTGTATGCAGTCAGGATATAGTTGACGAGTTACGAGTTAACGAGTTGACGGGTTGATGAGTTAACAGGTTGGCAAGGGAAGCAAAATGGATTTAAAGAATAGGGAGAAAGACTTCTGAATGTAGAGAAAGTAAAAAATAGTTATCAGGCTTGAATGTAGGCTTTCACGTTTGCCGTTTGCAACAAATCTCAAAAAAGCGTTCCTTATATTTCTTTGGAACTTGTGATTTGAGTTTTGGAATTTTTTCTTTGGTTCTTATGATTTGCGATTTGTATTTTCTCTTGGAACTTGTGATTAGAGTTTTGTATTTTTTCTTTGGTTCTTTCGATTTGCGATTTGGATTTTTTATTTGACTATCTTGAGGCCATTAAACTTACTATATGATAAAAAAACTCATCTGTGTTATTATGATCGCCGGCATAACGGTAGGCGCAATGGCGCAAAGTAAAGACGAAGCTGCAGTGACCGCAGCCGTTGAAAATTTAAAGAAAGCCATGATCGATGGCGACAAGGCAGGTTTGGAAAAGATCACCGCCGAAAAGTTGAGCTACGGCCACAGCAGCGGCAAAGTAGAAGACAAGACAACCTTTGTAGATAATATTGTTACCGGAAAGTCTGATTTTGTAACTATAGAACTTACCAATCAAATCGTATCGGTATCCGGCGATGCGGCCATTGTGCGTCACACGTTAGCTGCCACTACCAACGACAATGGTAATGCCGGCAGTGTAAAGCTGAATATTTTATTGGTATGGCAAAAGCAAAAAGGGCAATGGAAGTTGCTGGCCCGCCAGGCGGTGAAAGTTCCTTAGGGAATAGCGGATAGCGAATGTTCAATTTAGAATGTAGAAGGGAATACAGGGAATTAAAAATGAAGAATGACAAATTGGAAATGAGAAAGTCAATACAGTTCAGAACTGCAGGCCGTGTTTTTGCTTTTGGCTTTTTGCTTTCGGCTTTAAGCTGTATTTGCACGGCTCAGGGCCCGGCCATTGACCGCGAAAGTTTGGTGCGCAGGCATACGGTACATATCAGTAAAGCCGATTCATTAAATTCATTGACCGTTGGTAATGGACAATTTGCTTTTACCGCCGATGTAACCGGATTGCAAAGCTTTCCCGCCTTCTATCAAAAAGGCGTACCGCTCGGAACACAAAGCGAGTGGGGCTGGCACAGTTTTCCGAATACGGAAAAATATCGCCGCGAAGAAACGCTCAGGGAATATGAACTGGAAGGAAAAAAAATAACCTACTGCGTACAGGTAAAGGAACCGGAGCGTAGCCGCAAAGCGGTAGATTACTTCAGGCAGAACCCGCACCGTTTGCAGTTGGGGAATATCGGCCTGGAGATCACCAAAAAGAACGGCAGCATCGCTACCATTGAAGATATTCAAAACATAGATCAGCAACTCGATATGTGGACCGGCAAACTGGAGAGCCGGTTCACTGTAGAAAATATTCCAGTAGCCGTAACAACTTACGCACACCAGCAGCAGGATGCCATAGCGGTACAGATCAACTCCCCATTACTGGCTGAAAAACGCATCGCGCTCCGCCTGCATTTTCCTTACCCCAATGGCGAGTTCAAAGATGTAGGCACATTTGAAGGCGATAGCGCCAGGCACAGATCGGAAATAAATAAACCGTCGATGTTTGGCGGCAGTATTCGCAGAACGCTGGATACCACCACCTATTTTGTTCAATACAATTATACCAGCGCCTCCCAGGTACAAATGCGCCGGCAACATGATTGTATAATACAACCAACGGCCGGTAATGCGAACTATGAAATTTCTTTTTCCTTTACTCCAACGGAACAGAAATACGCTCCGTCTTTTGCAGAAACAAAAGCGAACAGCACCGCGCAATGGAATAAATTCTGGAAAAGCGGCGGCGCCGTAGATCTTTCCGGCAGTACCGATAAAAGGGCTGCAGAACTGGAAAGAAGGATCGTATTGTCGCAATACATAACCAAAGTGCAATGCGCATCAGCTTATCCGCCACAGGAAACCGGGCTCACCTTCAACAGCTGGTTTGGTAAACCGCACCTCGAAATGCACTGGTGGCATGCCGTGCATTATGCATTGTGGGGAAGAACGGAGCTGATGGAAAAAAGCCTCGACTGGTATTTCACCGTGGCCAAAGGAGCAAAAGCGTTGGCAAAGCGGCAGGGTTTCGATGGGCTGCGCTGGCAAAAGATGACCGATCACCATGGTGAAGAATCGCCTTCATCGGTAGCTGCATTCCTCATCTGGCAGCAACCGCATCTGATCTATATGGCAGAACTGGCGTATCGCAACAAAAAAGACAAAAAGATCTTAAATAAGTATAAAGACCTTGTGTTTGGTACGGCTCAGTTCATGGCCTCGTTTCCAACCTGGGACTCCGTGGGGAAAAGATACAACCTGGGTAAAGGACTGATACCGGCGCAGGAATGTTTCGATGCGGTGAAAACATTCAACCCCACCTATGAACTCGCTTACTGGCAATGGGCATTGACCGTTGCCCAGCAATGGCGGCAGCGCCTCGGAATGCCACGCGAAAAGAAATGGGACGCTATTATTAAACAACTTTCTCCCTGGCCGCAGGCAAATGGCGTATACCTCGCTACGGAAAGCACGCCCGATTGTTATACGAATGAAAGATACATTACCGACCATCCCGCGGTGTTGGGCGCCTACAGCTCGCTGCCTGCCAGCAACCGGCTTGATACAACGGTAATGAAAAACACTTACGATCTTATTTTGAAAGTATGGAAATGGGAAACAACCTGGGGCTGGGATTTTCCATTGATGGCCATGACGGCTACCCGTTTACATATGCCCGATAAGGCACTCGACGCATTGTTTATGCCGGTGCAAACAAATACCTACCTCGCTAATGGCCACAATTACCAGGACGGCAGGCTAACCATTTATTTACCCGGCAATGGTGGATTGCTGAGTGCCGTAGCCATGATGTGTGCCGGTTATGATAATAACAAAACACCCAATCCCGGTTTCCCAAAAGACGGAAGCTGGAAAGTGAAGTGGGAAGGGCTGAGGCCAATGTTTTAACGTGATAATGTGATAATGTAACGAGGGAGTTGAAAGGTTGATAGAGTTGATACGGTTGATAAAGGAAAAGCAGGCCTGTATTGGATTTAAGCTTTTAGCTTTGAATTTTCTGTATTTGTATTCACTTGAAGCTTGTGGCTTATAGCTTGAAGCTGTATTTGTATTCGCTTTTGGCCTTCAGCCTTAGGCTTTATTTGGCTTGCAGCGGTTTTCACCATTGACCATTCACCGGTAAGCAGCAATTGAAAAGTAGGGATTGTCTTAATAATGTACCGTCGCTCACATCAACGATGTTTCACAAATCGCTATATTTTATTGCATTTCTTTCTATTATCATTCCTGCTGTAGCCAATGCACAATTGGCAAAAGGCAATATGCAATTGCATGCGGTAAGGTCAGAACCGGAGAAGAATTCTACAGAACGCTCCATTCACTATCATCCCCAGGGAACCGATTTTGTTACCGTTAATGGTAAAATGCGGTTCAACCGCGCGTTATATGGCACCAATACCGGTTTCAGAATTGAAACCGGCGACCTGCCTGAGTTTGCTTTATACATGCCGGGCATGGGCGGCAATTTTAAGCTCGGCCTGATCGCGGGCAATAAAAGCAAATGGCTCACAGAAGCAAAATATATAAAAGCGACCTATCGCGCGGGCGCCATGTTGTACAGCATAAAAGATCCGCTGCTGGGAAATGGTTCCATGCAAATTACCGTACTGGCGCTGGCCGGAGCCGAAGGCATGATCATTAAAACCCAATTTGTAAATGTTACATCCAAAGTAGCATTGTGCTGGGTATACGGCGGCGCATCAGGCAAGAAGTTCTCCCGCGATGGCGATATCGGCGCCGATCCTGAGTCGTCCTTCTACCTGCAACCCGGTTATTGTAAAGACAATAGTTATTCCATCAATAAGAACAGTTTTCATTTACTATATGGAACAGGTAGGGTATTGACGGAAGAGGAGCTAAATGAAATTAAGTACAAACCAAAGAACGAATTACCCGCGGCTATAAGCAAAGGGCTAAAGCGGCTGTCGGCCATTGTGCCGCCGGCATCGGTTATTAAAATAACAGATGCTGCTCAACAACACGACCCATTACAATTATATCAAAGCGATTCATCGGCAACACCGGCCATTGCCGGAAAAATGCCTGTCGCCAATGGCGTAAATTACTTTTTGATACAACCGGGCGATTCTGTAACCACTGCATATAACAAACTGGCGCAAACGTTTACCGAAGCAGAAGCTGCCCGTAAGAAACTGGCCGGCCGCATAAAGATCGTTACGCCCGATAAATGGATAAACACATTGGGCGGCGCATTAAGCGTTGCGGCCGATGGTATATGGGAATCACCTACCTATATGCATGGGGCGGTTGCATGGCGCATGCGTTTACCCGCCTGGCGCGGCGCTTATGTTGCAGATGCATTGGGCTGGCACGACAGGGCAAGAACGCATTTCAGCAGTTATGCATTATCGCAGGTTACTACACCGGCAACAGGTCCGGTTGTATTCGATACCGCTTTACACCTGGCAAGGCAACTGGAAAAAATGGGCACTTCCATGTTCAGTAGCGGTTACATCTGCCGCAATCCCAATGGAGATCTGCGCCCGCACCATTACGACATGAACCTCGTGTTCATAGATCAGTTGCTGACGCATTTTTATTATACCGGCGATTCTGCCTACATAATACAACAGTGGCCAACGTTGCAACGGCACCTGGCCTGGGAAAAAAGAAATTACGATGCGGATAACGATGGGCTGTACGATGCCTATTGCTGTATTTGGGCCAGCGATGCCCTACAGTACAGTGGAGGCGGCGTTACCCATTCTTCAGCCTATAATTACCGCGCCAATGCGGTTGCGGCACAACTGGCGCCAATAGTGGGGGAAGACCCAACACCCTTTCAGCACGAAGCAACAAAAATATCTGATGCAGTGAACCACCAGTTATGGATGCCTGAACTGGGTTGGTATGCAGAATACAAAGATGCGTTGGGGGAACGACTATTACACCCGGCGGCCGGTTTATGGACCATCTATCACGCGATAGATGAAAAACTGCCCGATGGATTTAAAGCGTACCAGGCATTGCGGTATGTAGATAAAATGATCCCGCACGTTCCTGTTCGGGCAAATGGCTTACGCGATAGCAGTTATTACCTGTTGTCCACTACCAACTGGCAGCCTTACACCTGGTCGTTAAACAATGTGGCGCTGGCCGAGAACCTGCATACTTCCCTGGCTTACTGGCAGGGTAACCGGCCCGAAGACGCCTACCGGTTATGGAAAAGCGCATTGGTCGAAAGCATGTACCTGTCATCGAGCCCGGGCGGGTTTCAGCAGCTTTCTTATTACGATGCCATTCGCGGTGAACTGTACCGCGATTTTGCCGATCCCATTGGAATGGCCGCCCGTTCCTTAACGGAAGGATTGTTTGGCATACTGCCCGATGCATTGAAAGATACGCTTACTATAAAACCAGGCTGGCCTGCCACCTGGAATATGGCTTCCATTCAAACACCTGATATCACCGTTGATTTCAAACGTACGCAAACTGCCGATCAGTATCTTGTAAAACCGGCATTTTCCCGCGCCATGAACCTGCGCTTACACCTGCGCGCAATAAAAGATGCCATTGAATCGATAATGGTGAATGGCCAGCCGGTAAACTGGCATAGTATCAATGAATCGGTGGGTGAACCGGTAATTGAGATCGCAACAGGTAAAGCAAAACAATATACCATCGTAATAAAATGGGCAGGTGCGCCCATTCAGCCCATGCGATATGATAGTGTGCAGGTTGTTGGTTCGCTGCTCACAGCTGCTACCCCGGCCGGTTTCATTCAATCTATTTACGATCCCCAGCAGGTATTGCAGAATATCATGCTCACCAGTAACCAGTTGCAGGCAACATTACAGGGCCATGCCGGACATAAGACCGCATTTATTCAATTACGGCAGGGAGAAATGGTGTGGTGGTTCCCGCTTGGGTTTGAATTGAAACAACCGGTTGAAATAATTTCCACGGAAGAAGCTAACGACCAGCAGATCCGGTTCAACATAAGAAATAATGGCGAAGCGGTTGATGCGAAAATAATAGTGAATCCCGGTACACAATCGTTTGTTCAGCAAATGCAATTACCGGCAAAAGCAATGACCGGCGCCATAACTATTCCTGCTGCTTATCTTGTGCCTGGCAGTAACCTCGTAAGGGTTGAATGGGGTGAAGGCCATTTTACTGATACAACTGTTTTGAACTGGCGGGTTGTTGCGGCGGCCGGAAGTGATTTTGAAAAGATCAATTGCTCGAACGTCTTCAACGACAAGGTGACGAATATTTTTAAGCAGTCGTATTTGTCGCCCCGCCCGCAGTCGCCCACTTTACAATTACCGGTGCAGGGTATAGGCAACTGGTGTTATCCGTTGGTACAACCGGTTATCGATGATGCCGGTTTACGCAGGGCGGCCGTTAATAATGAACTGGTGTTACCTCAACATATTCCATTTGCAACGCCTTCCGATAGTGTGCAAAAGAATATCGTGTTCACATCAAAGTGGGATAATTACCCAGACTCTGTTGTTGTGCCATTGACAGGACATGCTAAACATGCTTATTATTTATTAGCAGGTTCAACCAATCCTATGCAAACAAGATTGGTAAATGCCGAACTGCGCGTGCATTATAAAGATGGAACCATCGATACGCTGCCATTGGCAAACCCGAAAAACTGGTGGCCTGTTGAACAGGACTATTTTATTGACGGCCTTGCGTTTACTACCGATGCACCACGGCCGCTCAGGCTCCGGCTTAAAACCGGAAAAGCATACACTACACCGCAGGAGTATTCAACCATAAAAGGCTTTTCCAACAAAGCCATTGAAGGCGGCGCCGCCACCATACTCGATATGCCGTTGAACTACAATAAAGAGCTTCAGTCAGTTAGCCTCCATTCTATAGCCAACGATGTAGTGATCGGATTGATGGCTGTAACCCTCACAAGGTAAGATTCTAATATTTTTTTAATGTTCGTGCCACTATTTCAAAATTCCCGCCGTCTTTGAACCCACGGCGTACAGCGGGTATTTATGCCAAATAAAATAAATATCATAAATAACCGCCATTCTGTACACGATCCCGGGTGTTTATGTCGTCAATTAGTGTCGCCTGGAGTAAAACAAAAAATGAGATTGCATGCGGATTGCTACCCTTTTTATCCTATTTGTTCTTTCAGCACAATTTGTTACCGCTCAAAATAAAATAAGTGGTAAAGTGGTGGACGCCATGAACCGGCTTCCTTTACCCGATGCTACTGTTACTATCATCAATCCCGTTGATTCTGCTGCTGTAGGTTTTGCCGTGGTTGATAAAACCGGGCTGTTCGAAATAAAGAACCTCGGTAAAGGCAATTATGTGCTTGGTATTACCTTCACCGGTTACAGTCCATTCAAAAAGGACCTTGCGATCACCGAAACACAATTTACCATCAATCTCGATACGGTGTTCCTGTCGCTCGATACCAACATGCTTGGCAGTGTAGTAGTGCAGGCGCCGCCGATAACAGTGAAAAAAGATACGATCGAATTCAGGGCCGGTTCATTCAAAACAAAACCCAATGCCACGGTAGAAGACCTGCTAAAGAAATTACCGGGTGTTGAAGTTGACAAAGAAGGTAACATCACATCGCAGGGGGAGGAGATCACCAGGATCTATGTTGATGGAAAAGAGTTCTTCCTCAATGACCCCAAACTCGCAACCAAGAACCTTTCATCGGAAATGGTAGAGGCGGTGCAGGTGTTTGATGATATGAGCGACCAGGCCAAGTTCACCAAAATAGATGATGGCAGCCGCAAGCGTACCATCAATATCAAACTCAAGAAAGACCGCAAGAAAGGCGTATTTGGCCGAACCAGCGCATCCATTGGTTCCAGCGACCGGTATGAAGCCAGTGGTTCTTTCAACGCATTCAATAACGATCAGCAGGTTTCCATCCTGGGCGGCGCCAATAACATCAACCGGTTGGGCTTTACCAACAACGATCTTATAAGCGCTATGGGCGGTATGGGTGGTGGTGGTAATCGTGGCGGCGGCCGCGGTGGCCGGGGCGGTGGCGGTAATGCGCCCGCTGCAGGAAATGGCAATACCAAATCGTGGAGCGCAGGTATTAACTTCCGTGATGAATGGGGCCATAAAGTAGATTTCAGCGGCAGCTATTTTGTCAATCAAACCGATAATAGCAATTACAGCGAAAGCGCCCGGCAGAATTTATTTTCCAATGACTCGGTAGCTTATGCCAATTCTGTTTCGAGCAGCCGCAATACCAATGTCAATCACCGGTTTGGTTTCAGATTGGAATACATGATCGACAGCATGAACTCCCTGCTGATGACGCCTAATTTGAATTTGCAACAAGGTTCTTCGTCGGGCGATAATTCATCGGTTACCCGGGCAACCAATCCGAGGCTCAATTATAAAGCCATCGAAGGAGAGAGTCATTCAAAAAGTAAACGCGATGGGCAAAGCTTTAACAATGATCTTTTATTCCGGCACCGTTTTCGCAAACCCGGCCGTACGTTCACGATGGGCTGGAAAACTGCTTTGAATAACAGTAATGGGCATGGGTTCAACTACTCGCCCTATCACTTCTACGATTCAAATAATGTGGAGTACCGTTTCGATAACCGCGATCAGCGCAACGACCAGATCACCCGTTCTTTTAACAATACCATCAGTACTTCCGTTACCGAAATGCTCGATTCAGGCATGGTATGGGAAGTGAACTATGCCTATATTATCAATAAGAGCAACAGCGACCGCGATACATACGATCGTAATCCGGTTACCAACGAATACGACAGTATCAATAAACCGCTTACCAATTACTTTGAAAATTTGTTTACGGCCAACAGGCTGGGAACCAATTTCAGGGTGAAAAAGCAAAAGTACGATTACCAGTTTGGCGGTGCGGTGAACTTCGCTTCGCTGGAAAATTTAAGTGTACGGGGAACTGATACAAAGGGAACTACAATGCGGCAGACCTATACCAATCTTTTCCCGAATGCTTCATTTAATTATAATCCAAAACCGAGAAAAAACCTGCGGTTCAATTATCGCGGCAGCACCCGTGCCCCGGGCATCAGCCAGTTACAGGATTTTCAGGATATCAGCAACCGCCTGAACATTCGTACCGGTAACCCCGATCTGAAACAGGAGTTCACGCATGATATCCGTATCAATTACAGTACGTTCAACCTAACCAATTTCCTGTACCTGAATATCAGCGGCGGCGCCAATTTTATAAGTAACAAGATCGTGAACAGCACCAGCAAACTGGATGAGGGGGTGTTGCTGACAAAGCCTGTGAACCTCGATGGGGCACAGAGTTTTAATATGTCGGGCACCATTGGTATTCCGCTTAAAAAAGTAACCACCGGCCGTCGCAGCCCGGTGAACCTCAACCTTACTACCACGGGGCGGTTTAACCGCGATGTGAGTAAACTGCTGGATACGGTTAGGTACAACTATACCAAAGGGCTGGGCGAGCGTATTTCGTTTAATTATTTTATGCAGGATAAGCTCGATCTGCATGCTATTGCCTCCTTTAATTATAACGATGCCCGGTATACCATGAATGCAGCGCAGAACTATAAGTATTTCGATCAGCACTATTCAATAGATGTTACTTACACTATCTGGAAGCGGATAATGATCAACAACGATTTTGATTTTTATGTGAATACCGGCCGGGCAGATGGTTTTAACCAGTCGATCCCTTTATGGAATGCCTATATTTCCTGTTTGCTGTTTAAAAAGCAGAATGGTGAATTGCGGATCAGCGGGGTTGACCTCCTGAATCAGAACAGAAGCATAGTACGTACGGCTACCGAGTCGTATGTTGACGATACCTATACGCGCGTACTGCAACGGTTCTTCCTCGTTAGCTTTATGTATAACTTCAAAAATTTTGGAAAAGGGATGTTCCCTGGCCGTGAGCACAGGGAACGCGGCGGAAGAAGATATCCTTCTTAAAGAGGTAAGGCCTGTTCCGACTTGTCGGGCCAGGTCTTGTTCTTTATTCTAATCTTTAGCCAAACGTAACGTCAGCGATCTATCGCTACCGGTAAGTTGCACGAAATATAATCCCGGTGGCAATTGTACAGGCAGGTTGTACCGCACAGGAGCGGGGCCTGCCTTTACTGTTGTGTGGTGTACCTGTTGCCCCGACTGGTTGTAGACCGACATGGCTGTATACGTATGTCCCTTTGGTAATTGCAGATAAAAATACTTCTTAGCCGGGTTGGGATAGATGGCGGTTTTGTTGGTGACCGCCTGCGGGCGTATCGTGCCGCCCGGATTGGTGATCAATACCGTATTGTTAAGCGCATTGGCAGCGGAGCCACAGGTGCCGTTGGTGCCGGTTGGCGCCAGCGCATAGTTGCCGCAGGCGTTACAGGTTAAAGCGGAAGGATGCGATACGAATGCTGCCGGTGCGGTGGAGGTCCATCTTATTTGCGAAGTGTTTTGTAATGAAGACAAAAAGCCATTGGTTACGCTTTGTGTCATACCGCCATGCGTTACGAGGTAAGAGGCGCCGGTACCGGTTTCGGTAAAGAACCCGTTCTTATTCATATTGAAGGAAGAGCACAGTTCTATCAGCGAACCGGTGCCGATCTTTACATTCGTTGCCGTTGAACTGGCCGTCCAGGCCCCCGTGACCTTCATAATACCAAAATCATTGATGGCAATATTTACCAGCCCCTGCGAAAAAGAACCGGTAATATCTAATAAACCGCCATTACAAACGATAATATTGTCGATGGCAGATACAGGTGCGGTATTGTTCCCCGTTAGTATACCTGTAATAACGAGTTTGGCGCCGAACTTCACCAGAATAACGCCGGTTTTGTTAAGGGTAACGCTACCGATGGTAACGGTACCGGCCTGAACAACCAGTGTGCCATTGATGGTATAGGTATTACCGCTTAAATTGGTAGTGGTGGAAATACAATAGGTTGAGCCGCTTGCCAGGGTTGCAGAACCGGAGGGCATGGCAATGGCGTTGGAAGGACAGCTGCCGGTGCATTGTGCCGATAACCGGCTGCCGGTTAAAACAGCTATAAATAAGAACAGGCTATGAATGTATTTCATAGGAACGGATAGTTTTGAGGGTATGAGATGGACCTCAAAATAACCTTCTAAATCGGATTAGCAAATAGCAAAACCCCGAATTGAATAATATAGTAATATGAATAACAGTTGTGAATTACCGTTATACTGTAAGAGGGGTGGAGGGGATTGTTTTACAGGTTAATAAAAGAGTTAATGGGATGAGTTGACTGGTTAACCAGTTAACGAGTTAACCAGTTAACTCGTTATTTAAGTTGCTATTTATGTAAGGACTTGCGCTCGCTTTGCATTATAGCGCCGGCGCCATATATAGTGCCCACCTGGCTAATAAAACCTGCCGATCAACCGGTTGTCAACGATCATTCTTTTGATCTCCGCCACATCGATGGGCCCCTGTTTTCCATAAACGATCTTTCCGCCCGGTTCTACCAGAATAGTATAGGGCAATGCTCCCTGCCATTTGGGATCTACGGCTTCAATGAGTTTGTATTTATCGTCGGAAGCAAACAGGTAGTTGGTATTGGAGGCCTGTTGCTGCTGCAGGAACTTCAGTACCTTTTCTTTTTTGGCGGGGTCATCGGCGCTTATGCTGATGAATTCAAAATCGCGCCGCCGGTACATGCGGTTGATTGCAATAAAATCGGGGAACTCCGTAACGCACGGACCGCACCAGGTAGCCCAGATATTGATAAGCCGTAGTTTATCGGTAGGGTTCTTCAGCAATTCTTTTAAACCCGGTTCATCGATGGTATTAACAGCAACCGGTTCTTTGGCCCATTCTTCAAATCCTTTTTTTACCAGCGAATTTTTATCGGCCCATTTAACCGAGCAGCCGAAGACCTTGGTGGTGGTAACCGGTACGGCTTTGTTTTGCAGTAAAGCTTCAATGGCGTCGCGGGTATTTAGTTCGGTAGGTGTTTTGGTTGGCTTTTCAACATTGTCGATACGGCCCTGGTAGCGAAGGGTGCGGGCTTTATCAAATATAAATACATGCGGGGTGGCAATTGGTCCATACGCTTTGGCGGTAGCCTGTGCATCGCCATCGTATAAGTAGGGAAAATTATATCCTTTTTGATTGGCGCGCAGTTTCATTTCCTCAAATGAATCGCTCAGATCGGAATAGCCCAGTTCATCTAACCGCACCGACTTAGGATCGTTCGGACTGATAGCCACTACTGCCACATTTTTAGGCGTATAATCTTTAGCGAGCTGAATGATGCGGTCTTCATACGCCTGTGCGGTGGGGCAGTGATTGCAGGTGAAGATGATAACCAGCAAACCGGCGTTTTTAAACGAGGCGAGCGTATAGGTTTTGCCATCGGTACCCGGGAGTTTGAAATCAGGCGCCTGGGCGCCGATGGAAAGTGTTTGGTGTTCGTCGTTTGTGCTTTGG
The DNA here is from genome assembly GCA_966211305.1 of uncultured Niastella sp. Lineage (GTDB taxonomy): Bacteria > Bacteroidota > Bacteroidia > Chitinophagales > Chitinophagaceae > Niastella. The sequence continues at coordinate 8,648 of CBIHPC010000084.1, read as the reverse complement.
GAATAGGCGGCAGCAGGCGCTATTGCGGCCAATAGCATGATAAAGAAAAACCCTTTCATAGAGGATGTTTTTTAAAAGGTACGATTTTTTCGGGGCTTTAACCGGCTGGGGCGGGGTTCGAATCCGGTATGCGGTACAAAGGTTTCAACCCTGGCAAAATTACAAGAGCTGTTCTGAAAGGAGCGGCTTTTTTGTTGGCATCCCTCATTGATTTAGCGAACCATGAAAATCAGAAGACCACAAATTATTAATCAGAAACTGACTCTTATCAATAACCTGGCTGTAATGGGGTTGATATCAGAGGAGTTGCCTGCGTGTTGCCCATTTACTAAAACCCAACCACCGCCTCAAATGCCTTCTTCGGCTTCCCGTCTTTATCAAACAACGTAGGATAATTCTTTCTGCCCGGCACCGGGTATCCGTCGAGCCAGGTATACCGGTCAGAAATACCCCAGCAGGTAATACCGGTTACCACATTTTTATATTCGCGGAAGAGGCGGAATACTTTTTTATATTGTTCCAGTTGTTGCTGTTCCAGTTGGGGCGTGAATACATCGGCGTCATTTGCTGTTTTAGCGCGCCGGTTCTTTTCCCAGGGATATACGGAAATATCCAGCTCGGTGAATTGTATTTTCAAACCCAGCGAAGCAAACTTTTCAATAGCTGTGCGCAATTCATTTTCTGAAGGTTCATAAATTGACCAGTGCGCCTGTAAGCCAACGCCATGAACCGGAACTTTTGCTTCAACCAGTTTTTTCAGCAGTTTGTATACGCGTTCTCTTTTTTCGGGCCGTTCTGTATTATAGTCGTTATAGAATAACACCGCATTGGGGTCGGCAGCATGCGCATATTCAAATGCTTTTACAATATACTCATCGCCGCAGATCTGCTGCCAGAGCGAATTGCGTAACACCCTTGTGCTGTCGTCATCCACCGCTTCATTCACTACATCCCAGGCATAGATCTTTCCTTTATACCGGTTAACAACGGTGGTAATATGTTCTTTCAGCCGGTGGAGCAGTACTTCTTTGGTAACGGTATTGCCGGCGGCATCTTTAAATAACCAGGCAGGCGTTTGCTCATGCCAGCACAGGGCGTGACCGCGCACTTTCATTCCATGCCGTTGCGCAAAATTTACAATGGAATCTGCGGGCGCCCAGTTATAGCGGTTTTCCTCAGGGTGTATGGGCCCCATCTTCATGTCGTTTTCCGGCGTAAGGCTGTTGAACTGTCGGGTGATCAGCTGTGCATCGGCGCCTGTTAACGATCTCAGGCTCACCGCCACACCGATGGGGAAGTATTCTTTATAATGATCTTTCAAACCTTTTGTGAGGCTGTTTTGGGCTTTAGTATATTGCGTGAAAAGCAGCAATGTGATAAATGAGTAAGTTGCTTTTTTCATATGAATGTTTTTATAGTTATTGAGTTATTCAGTTGTTCAGTTATTAAGTTCACCAGCTTGTGAATAATAGCGTTTAAAATTGAACAACTAAGAACCATGAACCATGAACTGTGAACTATTTCGGTCCCAGATAACTTTTTCTTACCCCGCCAAAATCAACAACTATCTTTTCTATAACAATTCCCGGGTCAACTGCCCAGATCTTCAGCACATGATGTCCGGCCGTTGGTAAGGTGTGTGTAGAAGTGCTGATGCGAACATTATCGCTGACGGACTGCGCCCAGGCGCGTTCTGAATTATCTGCATGCAGGTTTACAAGCTGCGGGGTTTCGTCATCGAATGAAATACCATAGCGTAACCCGTTCGACTCATTGAATGGCAGGGTAGGAGCGCAATACAACAATACTTTTGCGGCGCCGGTACCGGTTGTATACATATTATATTCAACATGGGCCGATGTGGTGTTAAGTTCCGATGTGCGGCTGAATGGCGGGAAAAAAGTAATGGCATTGCCGGTTCTGCCCATATTGGCAACAGTAACCCAGTTAACGTCTTTTTCAGTTATTGCTTTGGCGTACCGGCTGGCATCAATTGAAATATATCCATCGCCTTCAACATGGGTGACATTGGTATACCCGGGTATGGTTAATTTCTCCAATGGCACAAACACGGTTACTTCTTTTGAACCGGGTAAAGTAATGGCAACGGGTACCTGGTGTTTTCCATCGGGCACGGCAGCCCATTTCACCTTCAACCAGATGCGTTGTTCTTTATCGATCCGCCCTTCGAGCGAAGAAAGCTGCAGCCACGAAGTGTCGGCTTTAATTGTATAGTTGAATGGTATGGCGCCCTGGTTAAACAGATCGATATAATGTTTTTCCGAACGGTAATTATTAAATGCAGGCAGGATGGCTTTATCCGTTTCATTTGGCCATACTGCTTCGGAGCCTTCAATAGCAATGGCAGGGCGGGATGGCGCAGGAGGCTCGATTGTTTTTACAGCAGGCATAACATTCACCGGTGGCTGCTGCCAGTACGTATAACCAATATGGGTTTGGTCCATCATATGGTTCCATTTGCCTTTTGCCAGTTCATGGTTATACTGTTTGGTGAGCAGCGAGTCAGCAATGAACAACGCTTTCACCCGGGCCGCAAAGTCATTGGTTGATGCACGGCCCTGTATTGCGTACAAATGATTTTTCCCTGCGGCAACATACATTTCATTCAGGTTGGCGCTGGCTTTTATCGGGAATAATACCAGTTGGTAATAAGCGTCTTTATACGCTGTGGGTAAGCGTTTGTATATTTTTTCGGCGAGTAGTGCCAGCGCATTGTAATCATGCACTACTTTTTCGGCTTCCTGGTAATTGATGAGGCTATAGGTGCCGGGCGACAATAGCTCAGGTTTGCGGCGGCTGTTGTATTGCGTATATTTAGAAAGCAGGTAACCAATCTCGGCAGCATAGGTTTCGCCAAACTGCTGCGCGGCCCATTCGTTGGTATATTGCTGCGTGCGATCGGTAGTGTATTGCGATGGGTTCCAGGCATAATCAAGAAAAAAGGAAATGGGCAACTCCATAGGTTTAAGATCCCCCACATTTACGATCCAGATGCGATTGACCCCATATTCATGCGCGAGGTGCATTTGTTCCCAGATGCGTGGAATATTGTTGGTGTTGATCCATTTGTAATTGCGCGGACCGCCTACATAATCGAAGTGATAATAAATACCGTAGCCTCCGGCGCGCGCCGGTGCATTGCGTTTGGGCAGTTTGCGAATATTGCCCCAGTTATCATCGCACAACAGCAACGTGATATCATCCGGCACCCGCATGCCTTTGTCGTAATAGTCCTGCACTTCTTTATACAATGCCCATAGTTGCGGCGTTGCGGTGGCATCTTTTCCCGAAACATTGGCAATGATCCTGCGCTGGTCCGCAACAATCCGTTCCAGCAGGGCGATATTGCTTTGTTCGCTCATTGGTTCATCGCCATCGCCCCGCATACCTACGGTAACAATACTTTCATACGAACGTTTTCGGCGAATACCCTCTTCCCAAAATTTTTTCAACTGCACTTCATTGGAATCGTAATTCCATTTTCCTTTTCCATAACGCTGCCATTCAACATGCGCACGCATCATGGGCTCGTGGTGACTGGTACCTATTACAATACCATACCGGTCGGCTACTTCCGCATTCAGCGAATCATCGTCATAAAATGCATTGCCCCACATGGCCGGCCACAGGTAATTGGCTTTTAGCCGGAGCATCAATTCAAAAACCTTTTCATAAAACAAATGATTGAAACCGCCGAACGTTGCCTTGCTCCATTGAGATAAAGCGGGCGCTTCATCATTGAGAAAAATGCCGCGATAGGTTACCCCGGGCGATTGGTATATTTTGACAGCGCCGTTGTACCAGCACTCTTTAGCTGTTTTTACCGGTACATCGGCCCACCAGTACCAGGGCGATACCCCCAGTTGTTTCGACAATTCAAAAACGCCATAAGCGGTTCCGCGTTTATCACTACCTGCAATTACCAGGGCATTGTCAACACCTGGCAACGGGTTAGTAATGACCTGTACCTGAAACGCTTCCCATTTTCCTTTGATGCTGTCTGCCTGTAATTTATTGGTTTGAACCAGTTGTTTGATGAGCGATGACTGATCGAGCGAACCGATGATAATGATATTTTTTGCTTTTTGCGGAAGCGTATTGGCAACAGCCGGTTTTTTACCGGTTACTTTCTCCAGATCTGTTTGCAGTAAAGCGGCTGCTTTTTGCACCAGCCAGTGATCGGCGCCGTTAACATAGATCGGAGTAGTACTTTTATCGGCAATAGGAAAGGCGCCGGGGGCATTATGGCGGAGGATCGCCTGCTGCGCAAACAAAATGCTGTTACAATACAAAGCCAGTAATATCAGGATCGTTCTTTTCATATGGATGACAATGTGCAAATCGTAATAATGACCATCATTAATAGTGGATGGCCTGCCGACCCTGAAATTCGCTATTTTGCCTGTATGATGGGCTGTCCCTAAACAAAAGTGTATGTAATTAGAACAAAAGTGTTCCCGTTAAGGGTTTGCCATGGAGTTTTCGCCTTTTATCACAACCATGGCAAACCTGTTTTCAATAAATTAAAACCCGATCGAATTTCCACCATCAACCGGTAATACCACACCTGTTATATATTTCGATGCATCGGTAGCCAGGAACAGTGCGGCATCGCCGATATCGGACGGGGTGCCCATAACACCCATGGGGGTACGGCCAAGCGCTTTGTTCTTTCGTTCAGCATCGGCATTGAATGCTTTGGAGGTCATATCGGTGGCAATAAAACCAGGTGCAATACAATTGATCCGGATGCCCCGGGGCGACAATTCCGTTGCCATGGCCCGCGTCATGCCTTCAATGGCTGTTTTCGACGCCGAATAGGCAATTACTTTGGGAATGCCATATTGCGCCGCCATAGAGCTGATATTTACGATACTTCCTTTGTTATTGGGCAGCATAGACTTTACTACTTCCCTGCTCAATACAAATACGCCTGTGAGGTTTGTTTGTATCACTTTTTGAAAATCTTCGTTGGTTACCTCGGTAAACTCCTTTTTCATATTGATGCCGGCATTGTTCACCAGGATATCGATATGTCCGAATTGCGTTATTACTTCTTTTACCAGGCCGGGGATAGCATCAAGGTCGCTAAGGTCGGCAACTATGGGAACGCATAATGCGCCCAGCTTTTGTTTTGCCTGATGCAGTTTTTCGGCATCACGGCCTACAATGACCGTAGTAATATTGTTTTGCACAAATTTTTCTGTAATAGCCAGGCCAATGCCTGAGCCGCCACCGGTTACGATCGCTACTTTTTGGTTAACTGTGTTCATTAGTACTTTGTTTATAAGATCTACGCTGTTAGTTTTTGATTTTTAATCGGCAATCGGCTCGAAATTCGGGCGGCGCAAGGTCTTGAAAAAATCTGAACAATCGCGAGGCCATTCACGATTCACGATTCACGATTCACGATTCACGCCGGTCAATGCGGCGCATACGGAAAATTCAACCCCATATAATATTCCAATGTACGATCAGGCTTTTCGTATTCCCCCGGAATCGGTTTCCCGCTAAACGTTTGGAAATATAATAAACACGCATTGCGCCACCATACCGCTTCCTGCTCCTGAATGCTCAGCAACTGTTCAATTTGTTTGAACCGTTCTTCATCGATATAATTCTTTAACCTGCTCCAGCTGCGCTGCATCCACCGTACGGAATCAACGCCGCTATAATACTTTTCGCACATCTCTTCCCACAATGTTTTGCCCGATCCCATTTTATGATCCCATGGCACATGGTGAAACCACAACAGCAGTTCTTCCGGACAGGTTGCGATATTTTCATATTGCCGGCGAACCGCAGGCTGGTATTGCGCCAGTGCATTGCTTCCGCTGGCGGTCCGGTTGAACCCGATACCGGTTGAATCGGCCCTGTGAAAATACACGGGGTTCCAGTCGGCACGCGGCGCTTTGTTATACCAGGGGGCCGGACCGTAATGATGTCCATATCCCATGATATGATGCAACCCCAGCGGCGTCATATAATTCACCATGATCTCGCGTGATGCCAGCATTATCTGCTGCACGGTGTCAACAAAAGCTTTTTTATTGGTAAAGGTTTGTCTTATCCATTCATTGGCGATCAGCGCCGGGGTTAAGGCAGGGTCCCAGGCAAGACGGCCGAGGGTGTACCAGTTGGCCTGACCAAAAGGATGGCCCGTCCAGTTGATATCGCTGCCTATATTGGCTACGCCGGCCATCCCGGAAAGCGAATGTCCGTCTGCTGTTCCATCGATGATCTGTGCAACGGTACTGCCATTGGGTTTCGTATGGGTATTGGCATTCAGCACCTCTGTAAACAGCGGCGCTTCGTATACGAGGTGAGTGGCAAAACCCAGGTACTCCTGTGTAAGCTGGTACTCCATCATCAGCGGAGTTTGCGGCATGGCGCCGAACAGGGGATGAAAAGGTTCGCGCGGCTGAAAATCTATCGGCCCGTTCTTAACCTGTACCAGTACATTTTTTCTGAACTGCCCATCGAGCGGTTTGAATTCATTGTACGCCTGTTTGAACCGGTCTTCAGGAGATTCATTGCTGTATACAAAAGCACGCCACATTACGATACCGTTATGAGGCGCCACCGCATCGGCCAGCATATTAGCGCCATCGGCATGGGTGCGCTGGTAATTCTGCGGACCGGGTTGCCCTTCTGAATTTGCTTTTACAAGAAAGCCGCCAAAGTCGGGAATGATGCGATAGATCTCATCTGCTTTATCTTTCCACCATTTCCTCACTTCTTCGTTTAAGGGATCGGCGGTTGTCAGTTTGCCTATTTCAACCGGTGCGCTAAAGCGGGCGGTGAGATACACTTTAATGTTGTACTGACGGAATATAGCGGCCAGCGCGGCCACTTTCTGCAACCATGGTTCGGTTAAGATCATGGCATTGGCGTTCACATTCGTAAGCACGGTGCCGTTGATGCCTATGGAAGCGTTGGCGCGTGCATAATCATAATACCGCTGATCGCGGTAACCGGGTAAACGTTGCCAGTCCCAGATAGAGCCGCCGGCATAACCCCGTTCAACAGTACGGTTGAGATTGTCCCAATGATTCAGTAACCGCAATTTTATTTCAGGTGTGCTGGAAATATTCAGTTGGGCAATAGGCTGTTGTATTTGAAGCAACCGCAAAAAATGAAAAGCGCCGTACAGGATACCGGCTTCTTTATTACCGGTAATTAAAATAATATTTTTGCTTTCATGGCGGATGGTGCGAATAAGATACCCTTCATCGCCCAAACCCGTCAACGTATTCTCACCCACTAACTTTTTTATGAATGGCAGTTGCGAAGGCGTTCCCATCATGACGGTACCATTGGTAACCGCCTTATGCAATGGCACATTTTTGCCCAGCAATCCGGAGAGCCCCTGTTGCAGTTCCTGTTGTGCTGCAAGGAGTTTACCATCGTTGGCCTTACAGTTGATACCGGTTATCTGCCGGCGGTATTGTTGCAGCGAAACAGCGTTGTCAATTACTTTATATCGAAGCCAAAGATCATAGCCATTTTCCGCTGATACGGAATTGAATAGAATAATACCGGTTATTACAACGATCCATTTTTTCATATGGAGTTTGACGAGTTGATAGGTTGACAAATTAAAAAGTTGATAAGGGAAAACGGTTCCGATATCAATTTACCTTCACTTTTTGCTTTAGGCCTTCGGCTAAGCTGTATTTGCCTGCAGCTTAAAGCTCGCGGTTTGCAGCTGTTTTCTCATTCACTATCAGATTTTGTTTTCAGCGAAGACGCCCGTATGATCAATTCTGACCTTAACAATATTGTATTGGTAGTGTCGATACTATTTACGCCATTCAAATGATTGATAAGGCTGGCGGCCGACATTTCACCCATTTTATAACCGGGATAATTTATGGTGGTTAAGTTAGGTTCTATCACTGTTGAAACCGGGTCGTTGTTAAAACCGGCAAAAGCCATATCCTGCGGAATGCGGATGCCCGCTTTCTTCAGGGCCAGCATACAACCAACGGCGCAGTTATCGTTCGCAGCAAAAATGGCGTCGGGCAGCGGATTCATTTGCAGTATGGCGGCAGCGGCCTGTGTGCCTGCTTCCTGGCTCAGGTTATTGATGAGCACATATTTTTCATCGAAAGGGATCTGGTGATCGGCCAGGGCCTGTTTATAACCGGCCAGCCTGTCGATATATACATTGCGTTTTGGCGTGGCAGTTAGATGTACAATGCGACGGCAGCCCTGCGCAATTAAATGACTGGTTGCTTCATAGGCGCCTTTACGGTTATCGATCAGTACGCTGGTGCATTCAGGATGATCTGAAACGCGGTCGAAAAATATAAGTGGGATATTCTTTTTAATGAACTGGTCGAAGTGACTAATGTCTTCGGTATCATAAGCAAGTGACACCAACATACCGTCAACCCGGTTATTGAACATGGTTTTGGCGCTGGCTATTTCCTTACCGGCGTCTTCCGACGACTGGCTGATGATAAGGGTATAGCCTTCATTGTTGGCAACGCTTTCAATACCGGCAATAACGGTGCTCATGAAGTAACTGTTTAGGCGGGGAACAATGACACCAATAGTATAGGTGCGCTGTTCGCGAAGGTTGCGGGCAAAATGATTATAACGATACCCCATTTCTTCAGCCA